>NZ_JBJJMO010000007.1:0-116999 GCF_046231935.1 Pseudomonas sp. KCJK9111
CGCCTAAAGCGCCTCCGCTTTATCCGAAAACACACCTGTTGGCCGCCAGCGGCATTGCCGCCCTGCTTAGCCTGGCATTGCTGGTGTTCCCATCCAGCGACGTGGAAGCCAAGAAAACCACTCTCAACCTCGAGCTGGAAACCCCAGCCGAGCAACTGAAAGACGAATCCCGCGCGGCGCCACTGGTGCAGGCAAACGGTGAGCAAGGCTCGCCGTTTGCGCAGATCGATGAGGCGGCTGCCTCCACCCAGAAAGCCGAACAGCAAACCCCACCAGCCGAAGCCGCCGCACAGCCTGCGAAAGACCCTGCCCACCGGGAAGTCACCGTCGCAAGCGGGGATACCTTGTCAACGCTGTTCGCCAAGGTCGGCCTGCCGGCCAATGCGGTCCACGACATTCTTGCCAGCAGCAAGCAAGCCAAGCAGTTCAGCCAGCTCAAGCATGGCCAGGTCCTGCAGTTCGAATTGGACAAGCAAGGCCAGCTGGCCAGCTTGCACAGCAAGGTCGGCAGCCTCGAAACCATTCGCCTGACCAAGACGGCCAAGGGCTACACCTTCAACCGTGAAATCAGCAAACCCGTAGTGCGCACCGCCTACGCCCATGGCGTCATCAAGAGCTCGCTCTCGGCATCGGCACAACGCGCCGGGTTGTCCCACAGCCTGACCATGGACATGGCCAAGGTGCTGGGCTACGACATCGACTTCGCCCAGGATATTCGCCAAGGTGACGAGTTCGACGTGGTCTATGAGCAGAAGGTGATGGACGGCAAAGTGGTCGGCACCGGTAATATCCTCTCGGCGCGCTTTACCAACCGCGGCAAGACCTACACGGCCGTGCGCTATACCAACAAGCAAGGCAACACCAGCTACTACACGGCCGATGGCAACAGCCTGCGCAAAGCCTTCATCCGCACACCCGTGGATTTCGCGCGCATCAGCTCCCGCTTCTCTGCCGGGCGCAAGCACCCGATTCTCAACAAGATCCGCGCCCACAAGGGGGTGGACTATGCAGCCCCGCGAGGCACGCCCATCAAGGCCGCGGGTGATGGCCGTATCGAGCTGGCCGGCCGGCGCGGCGGCTACGGCAATACGGTGATCATTCAGCACGGCAATCGGTACAAGACCTTGTACGGTCACATGCAAGGCTTTGCCAAAGGCATCAAGACCGGGGGCTCGGTCAAGCAGGGCCAGATCATCGGCTATATCGGGACCACCGGCCTTTCCACCGGTCCCCACCTGCACTACGAGTTCCAGGTCAACGGCGTGCATGTTGACCCGCTGAGCCAGAAAGTGCCGATGTCCGATCCGATCGCCAAGAACGAGCGCCAGCGTTTCCTGCAGCAAAGCCAGCCGCTGATCGCACGCATGGATCAGGAAAAAGCCACGCTACTTGCCATGAACAAACGGTGAGCCCATGGGCCTTTACCTAGGTGTGATGTCAGGGACCAGCCTGGATGGGCTGGACATCGCCCTGATCGAGCAAGGCGAGCACATCGAACTGCTCGCCACCCATTATCTGCCCATGCCAACGGAGCTGCGGCAAGCGCTGCTTGACCTGTGTACTTCTGGGCCGGATGAAGTAGCGCGGGTCGCCCTCGCTGAGAACCTGTGGGCGGCCTTGGCAGCCCGAGGCATACTGGATTTGCTCGACCACCATGCCTTGCAGCCCAAAGACATTCGCGCTATCGGCAGCCATGGCCAGACCATTCGCCATGAGCCTGCCCGAGGCTTCACCGTGCAGATCGGCAACCCGGCGCTCCTGGCTGAACTGTCAGGCATCACGGTCGTGGCCGACTTTCGTCGCCGTGACGTAGCGGCCGGTGGTCAGGGCGCGCCGCTCGTCCCGGCGTTCCACGAAACGCTGTTCGGCCATCTCGAACAGCCGCTGGCCATTCTGAACGTGGGCGGTTTCAGCAACCTCAGCTTGATTGCCAAAGACAAGCCGGTCCGAGGCTTCGATTGCGGACCGGGCAATGTCCTGATGGACGCCTGGATCGAGCGCAAACGCGGCCAGACATACGATGCCAACGGCGCCTGGGCGGCGTACGGGGCTGTGCAACCTGCCCTGCTGGCCTCCCTCATGGCCGACCCATTCTTTGCCGGCAGTGGGCCTAAGAGTACAGGCCGAGAAGTCTTCAACCTGCGCTGGCTGGACAGCCATCTCGCTGCGCTGCCTGCCTACCGCGACGAGGACGTCCAGGCAACGCTGCTGGAAGTCAGCGCCCAAAGCATCATCGATTCGCTGAGCACCGCACAGCAGGGCACCAGGACCCTTCTGGTATGTGGGGGTGGCGCACACAATGGCGCCTTGATGGCTCGCCTTGCAACAGGTCTGCCTGGCGTGAAGGTATCCAGCACAGCCGAACAGGGGGTAGACCCTGATTGGGTTGAGGCCATGGCGTTCGCCTGGCTGGCGCATTGCTGCCTTGAGGGCATCCCTGCCAACCGCCCCAGCGTTACAGCCGCCAAAGGCCTGCGTGTTCTGGGCGCCATCTATCCGGCCTGAGCCATTGACCTGTCCAACGAAAAACGCCGCGCTTAAGCGCGGCGTTTTGACGAAGGCAAGGCTTCAGATCGAGAACGAAGAGCCACAGCCACAGGTGGTGGCAGCATTGGGGTTCTTGATAATGAAGCGCGAGCCTTCCAGGCCCTCCTGGTAATCCACCTCGGCACCGGCCAGGTACTGGAAGCTCATCGGGTCCACTACCAGCGAGACCCCCTCGCGCTCCACGATGGTATCGTCGTCGGCCACTTCCTCATCGAACGTGAAGCCATACTGGAAACCCGAGCAACCACCACCGGTGACGAATACACGCAGTTTCAGGCGGTCATTGCCCTCTTCGGAAACCAGGTTCTTCACCTTCAGCGCAGCACCGTGGGTAAATTCCAAAACCGTAGGGGTGAAGGTTTCGACGCTCATGTTGATTCTCCCGGCCGACGGCCGTCATAAAACTCGATGACGGCCATTATCCGCTTTCCCGAGAAAATCGGTCAACAATAGGCGACGGGCAGGTCGCGATCAGCACAGCTCGCCGTAAGCCCTCGTCAGCTTACGGCAACAGGCCGGCATGGCTCAGCCCCATGCGCTCATCAAGCCCGAATACGATGTTCAGGTTCTGCACGGCCTGCCCGGAAGCGCCTTTGACCAGGTTGTCGATGACCGACAACACCACGACCAGATCACTCCCTTGTGGACGATGAACAGCAATGCGGCAGACGTTGGCGCCGCGCACGCTGCGGGTTTCGGGGTGGCTACCGGCGGGCATCACGTCCACGAAGGGTTCGTTGGCGTAGCGCTTCTCGTAAAGCGCCTGGAGGTCGACCGATGTGTCGGCGACAGTCGCATACAAGGTGGCATGGATGCCGCGGATCATCGGCGTCAGGTGAGGGACGAAGGTCAGGCCAATGTCCTTGCCCGCAGCCAGACGCAGGCCCTGGCTGATTTCCGGAAGGTGACGATGCCCCTTGACCGCGTAGGCCTTCATGCTCTCACCGGCCTCACAGAACAGCGACCCGACCGCCGCACCCCGTCCGGCACCGCTGACACCGGATTTGCAGTCGGCGATCAAGCGCGACGCGTCGGCCAAGCCAGCTTCGAGCAACGGCAGGAAACCCAGTTGAGTGGCGGTTGGGTAGCAGCCCGGAACCGCGATCAGGCGCGCCTGGCGGATCTTGTCGCGGTTGACCTCAGGCAAACCGTACACGGCACCGTCGAGCAGATCAGGCGCGCCGTGAGGCTGGCCGTACCACTTTGCCCACTCCACTGCGTCCTGCAGGCGGAAGTCGGCCGACAGGTCTATGACCTTGGTGCCCGCCGCCAGGAGCTCGCCCGCCAGGGCATGAGCGACACCATGGGGGGTGGCAAAAAACACCACATCACACGCGCCCAGGGTCTTGCTGTCAGGCACGCTGAATGCAAGGCCGTCGTAATGGCCGCGCAGGTTCGGATACATGTCGGCCACCGCCACACCGGCTTCCGAGCGCGAGGTGATGACCGCTACCTCGGCCTGTGGGTGCTGAGCCAGCAGACGCAACAGTTCGACGCCGGTGTAACCCGTGCCGCCGACGATACCGACCTTGATCATAACGCTTGCCCCTTATCAACGAGCCGTCTGGAAAAACGCACGATGATAGGGGCGTGATGCGTCTGTCACAACACTTCAGGTGTCCCTGAGGGCGCCTGGGCACTACTATCTGACGACCGTGAATACCTGAAGGAATGCCCCGATGCTCTACCTATGGATCAAAGCGCTGCACATCGTCAGCGTCGTATGCTGGTTCGCCGGCCTGTTCTACTTGCCACGGCTGTTCGTCTACCATGCCCAGAGCCAGGACAGCATCAGCCAGGACCGGTTCGTGACGATGGAACGCAAGCTGTACCGAGGCATCATGAACCCGGCGATGATCGCCACGTATGTGTTCGGCGCCTGGATGCTCTACCTCACACCGGGGTGGCTGAGCCAGGGCTGGCTGCACGCCAAGCTGACACTGGTGCTTCTGCTGACCGGCTACCACCATGTGTGCGGGGCCCAGCGCAAACGCTTCGCCGCCGGCACCAACACCCGCAGCCATGTCTACTATCGCTGGTTCAACGAGGTACCTGTTCTGATCCTCCTGGCGGTCGTCATCTTGGTGGTGGTCAAACCGTTCTGAGAATGGTGCCCAGCACTGGGGCTGCCAGGAAGGTGCAAAGCTACTCGCCGATCGTCGTAAGCGCCACTGACAGCCCACGCAGCGGCGCACTCCCAAGCTTGGGCGGCCCAGCAAAACGCAGCATCCGCCACCGCCAAGCTGTACACTAGATGCCCTCTTCGGCCCCAGGAGCCCTGCATGACCCGTTACGCCATGATCACCGGCGCCTCCACCGGCTTGGGCCTGGCCCTGGCGGAGGCCCTGGCACGGCGCGGGCGCAACCTGATCCTGGTCGCACGCCACCGTGAAACCCTGGAGCCGGTCGCCATCGAGCTTGCCCAGCGTTTCGGCGTCGAAGTGCTGTTGCGTGCGTGCGATCTGAGCCAACCGCTTAGGCTGTCAGGGTTCGTCCTCGAGCTGGAAGAAGGCGAGCGGCGCATCGATTTGCTGGTCAACTGCGCCGGTCAGCGCACCTATGGCCCATTCCTGGCCCATGAATGGGCCGACGAACAGGACCTGCTCGAAGTCAACGTGCTGGCACTGAGCCGCTTGTGTCATGCCATCGGCAATCTGATGGCGGTACAGGGCGGCGGCCAGATCCTCAACGTTGCCGGGCTGGCCGGCGTGGCCCCCGGGCCATGGATGGCCACCTATGCCGCCAGCAAGGCATACGTAATGAATTTCTCCCAGGCCCTGCGCGAAGAGCTCAAACCCACAGGCATCAAGGTCTGCGTGCTGTGCCCGGGGCCGGTGCGTTCCTCACGGCGCCACATCGCCCGGCTCGAAGGCAAAAGCCGCTGCCTCAGCCCCGAGGAAGTGGCGCTGTACACCGTTCGCGCGCTCGCCCGCAACCGCGCCTTGATTCTGCCGGGGCGACGCAATCGCTGGCTGGCGTTCGCCCCGCGCCTGCTGCCGAACGGGTTGGTGCGCAAGCTGGCAGGTGTGATTCACCGGCGTTATTGTCCAGTCGGTATGGAATAGTCGCTGGGCGAGCGGCTTCGGCCTGAGTACACTCGGCCCGGACCCTCACCATGGAGCAAGTGCTGTGGACGATTTATTCCTCAAGATCATTAACCGGGAGATCCCGGCGAAGATCATCTACGAAGATGACCAGGTTCTGGCATTTCACGACATCGCCCCCCAGGCCCCGGTGCATTTTCTGGTCATTCCGAAAAAGCACATCCGCACCCTCAACGACCTGACCGAAGAAGACAAGGGCCTGGCTGGGCACATTCTGTTCACGGCCCAGCGTCTGGCCAGGGAACTGGGCTGCGAGGAAGGCTTTCGCGTGGTCATGAACTGCAATGAACAAGGTGGGCAGACGGTCTACCACATTCACATGCACGTGCTCGGCCAACGCCAGATGAACTGGCCACCGGGCTGATCCACCGCAAGCGACTCGAGCGCGATTGGGTTAGACTGTCGGGCACATTCTTGCGGAGGTGCCCGATGGCTACCGAACGTCACTATTCCCCGCTCGACCGCTTGTTGCTGCAGGCCGACACCGCCATGCGCACCTTGCTGCCGTTCAGCGGCCAACCCTCTCGTCCGTCCCCGGCCATCGTCAAGCCCGCCGTCGAACTCGAAGATCGGCAGGCACGTCACGTGGCAGGGCTGATGCGCATCAACCACACCGGTGAAGTCTGCGCCCAGGCGCTTTATCAAGGCCAGGCTTTGACGGCCAAGCTGCCGTCGGTGCGCAAGGCCATGGAGCGTGCTGCAGATGAGGAAATCGATCATCTGGCCTGGTGCGAACAACGCATCCGTCAACTCAACAGCCACCCCAGCGTCCTGAACCCGCTGTTCTACGGCATGTCATTCGGCATCGGCGCTTTTGCCGGGCTGGTGAGCGACAAGGTGAGCCTGGGCTTCGTGGCAGCGACGGAGCACCAAGTCTGCAAGCACCTGGACGAGCACCTGGTACAGATCCCTACTGAAGATGAAAAATCCCGAGCCATCCTCGAGCAGATGCGCGTCGACGAAGAACAGCACGCCGATACGGCACTGCAAGCCGGTGGCTACCGCTTCCCTGCGCCTGTGCGTTTTGGCATGAGCCTGCTGGCCAAGGTCATGACCAAGAGCACCTATCGCATCTGAAGGCTCGCCATGACAACACGTTTCGATGCCAAGGACCTGGCGCGAGCGGTCGAGGCGGGGATTCTCCAGCCAGGCCAGGACCAGGCCTTGCAAGCCTTTCTCAGCCAGCATCAAGAGGCGACGGGCAGCCTTCAACTGGCCCACAGCGCGTTCTACTTCGGCGCGCTGCTGGTCATGGGGGCCATGGGCTGGCTGCTCAACGAGGCATGGCTACGCATCGGCGACACCGCGTTGCTGGCCGTGGCCAGTGCCTATATCGGGTTGCTGACCCTGGTCGCACTCAGTCTTCAAAAGCGCAAGCAACCCATTGCGGCCGGCGTACTGGCCGCAGCCGCGGTCAGTATCGTGCCACTGGCGGTCTTCGCGCTGGAGCGGTTGCTCGGTTGGTGGCCGCTCGATGACGTGCAAGCCGATTACCACCAGTACTACACCCATGTACAGGGCGGTTGGCTGGCCATGGAGGCCGCCACCGTTGTTGCAGGTGTGGCGATGCTCCGCCTTGTCCCCTACCCGTTTATCGTCATGCCCATTGCCGTTGCCCTGTGGTTCATGTCGATGGACCTTACCGAGTGGGTATTCGGCGCGCCATTCAGTTGGGAACAACGCCGAGTGGTATCTCTGTGGTTCGGGTTGGCGACCTTGCTGGTGTTTCTGGTAGTCGATGGCAGGACGCGGCAAGACTATGCCCATTGGGGCTATCTGGCCGGCCTTGCAGCCTTCTGGGGTGGGTTGACGATGCTCGACAGCGGCAGTGAATGGGGGAAAGCCACCTACTGCCTGATAAACCTTGTGCTCATGGGGGTTGCAGTGTTGCTGCGCCGGCCCGTCTTCATGGTGTTCGGAGCACTTGGCGTTGCCGCCTACCTGGGGTACCTGGCGTATGACGTATTTGCCCAATCCCTGCTGTTCCCGGTGTTGGTCAGCTTGATCGGCCTGGGCGTCATAGGGCTGGGCCTGCTTTACCAAAAACACCGGGAGGCGTTGAGCCAGTCGGTCAGAAGCGCACTACCAGGCTGGCTATACGCGACACTGCCAGCACTGCGCCATTAAGCGCCGCCGGCACGCGCCGCGCAGCTCGACCCGTTGCTCAACCCAGTTCCACGATCTCGTAGCCATGGGTGATTTCGACCCCGGCACGCTCAAGCATGATCGACGCCGAGCAGTATTTTTCGGCCGAAAGCTCGACGGCACGCTTGACCTGGGCCTCTTTCAACCCGCGGCCCTTTACCACGAAATTCATGTGGATCTTGGTAAATACCTTTGGATCCTCGCCTGCCCGCTCGGCCTCGAGAAACGCTTCGCAGCTCTCCACCGCCTGGCGCGACTTTTTCAGGATGCTGACCACATCGAAACTGCTGCACCCGCCCAGGCCCAACAACAGCATTTCCATCGGCCTGACGCCCAGGTTGCGGCCGCCGGCCTCGGGTGGGCCATCCATCACCACGACGTGGCCGCTGCCGGACTCGCCAAGGAACATTGCCTCACCGGCCCACTGGATACGTGCCTTCATCACCCGAACTCCTGAATTCGCAAAAAGGGTGTCAGCTTAGTCGTTGTGCCGCTGTGGGAAAAGTATGTAAGGAGGCGCTTTAGTGCCGAAACATTTTGTAGTGTCTGATAAGCTGGCGCCAATCGAATGGCGTTTTTCCAGCCAACAGCCATGGACGCCCATGGACTGCACAGAACAGGATTTCGCGATGGTAGCCTCTGCCCTACCCCCAAAGATCAAGAACATCGACAAACTGCTGGTGCACTGCCAACGCCGGCGCTACAGCGCCAAGAGCAACATCATCAGTGCAGGTGAACGCGCGCAGACGTTGTCGTTCATCATCAAGGGGTCGGTCACCATCCTCATCGAAGACGAAAATGGCCATGAAATGATCATCGCCTACCTCAACAGCGGTGACTTCTTCGGTGAGCTAGGGCTGTTCGAACCGGTTGAGGCGCAGCAGCATCGTAGCGCCTGGGTTCGGGCCAAGACCGAGTGCGAAGTGGCGGAAATCAGCTACGACAAGTTCCGCGAACTAGTACGACACGAGCCGGACATGCTCTACGCCGTCAGTAGCCAGATGGCCCAGCGCCTGCGCGACACTACCCGCAAGGTTGGGGACCTGGCCTTCTTCGATGTCACCGGCCGAGTTGCGCGGTGCTTGCTCGATTTGTGCAAGCAGCCCGACGCCATGACCCATCCAGACGGCATGCAGATCAAGATCACCCGTCAGGAAATCGGGCGAATCGTCGGTTGTTCACGGGAGATGGTCGGCCGCGTCCTGAAGGACCTGGAAGAACGCAGCCTGGTCCAGGTCAAGGGCAAGACCATGGTGGTACATGGCACGCGCTAGCTGACGGGCACCTCAGCCAGCACCTGCGCGTACGCTTGGGATAGCCGTGCGAACCACGGTGCCGCCGGTGCTACCTCATGCAAGGCGATGTGTGCATCGGCGCGGCATCGCTGTTCAAGGTTGCAGCACATATTGAAGTGGTTGACGGCAGCTACCATTGCCTCCCGGTCGTTATCCAGCAGCAATGCCCCATGCACCAGCACCACCGGGCCGTTGCTTGCGGCGGCCTGGCGCCAGCGCTGGGCGGTCCCCACCAACTTGCGGCCATTGAGGTTGACGTTGTACCGGCCATCGCAGAATGCACCCTCGATCTCGCCCACCGAGGCGACACCTCCCCACTCCTGCAGCACCTCGCACAGTGGCAGGCACAAGCGCTGGTAGGCTTTTTCGATACGCCCTTGATCGCCCTCACTGCGCGGGGCCGCATAGACCAGGGCGATATTTACCGTCGAATGGGACTGCGGTACAGGTTCGCCGCCGGTTTCGCGCAGCAGCACTGGCCAGCCAGCGCCAGCCAATTGCGCACTCGCCGCTTCAAAGTGCTCCAGCCGGCTCATCCTGCGAGGCATCACTAGCGCCTGGTCAGTGGGGCGCCAGAACAACACACCGTTATCGCGCTCGCCCCGGCAAACGGCGGCCAGCAGGTCCTGTTCGGCAAGCAGCCCTTGCTCGACGGTAAGGGCCAGGGGCTGGTCAGTCATTGATTCACCTTCGATTGAGTTACGCAGCCTGTGGCCACTACCGTTAGCGTCACAGCCTCTGCACGACAGGCATCAGGGCGAACGCGCCCCTGAGCCAGATGGCAACCATGAAAAAGCCGGCAACATGGCCGGCTTGGTTCATTCAGTCCAGTTGCTGAATGGTCTTTTTCACTTGATCAGGGAAGAACAAGCGCTGGAGCTCGAGCCCCGGGTTCTCAGCCCGCATGAATGCCTCACCCACCAGGAATGAATAGACGCGGTTGATCTTCATCAGCTGCACATCGGCCTGATTGAGGATGCCGCTCTCGGTAATGGCGAGCCGATCCGCGGGGATACGTGGCAGCAGGTCCAGCGTGGCCTCCAGGTTCACTTCGAAGGTATGAAGGTTACGGTTGTTGACCCCCACCAATGGCGTGTCCAGCGTCTTGAGTGCGCGCTCAAGCTCAGCACCATCGTGCACCTCCACCAGCACATCGAGCCCGACCGACTTGGCCGTGGCGGCCAGCTCGGCCATTTTCACATCGTCGAGCGCCGACACGATCAGCAGCACGCAATCTGCGCCCAGAGCACGGGCCTCGACGATTTGATAAGGGTCGACCATGAAGTCCTTGCGGATCACCGGCAGCGACACGGCTGCGCGCGCTTCTTTGAGGTAGTCGTCCGCCCCCTGAAAATAATCGACATCCGTTAACACCGACAGGCAAGTTGCGCCGCCTTTCTCGTAGCTCACGGCAATGTCTGCAGGGACGAAAGGCTCCCGGATCACACCTTTGCTAGGGGAGGCCTTCTTGATTTCAGCGATCACCGCTGGCTGCTTGCGCTCGGCCTGACGCAGCATGGCCTTGGCGAAACCACGGGGCGCGTCGGCCGCCTTGGCCAACTGCTCAAGTTCGGCAAGGCTTACGCGAGCACTGCGCTCGGCCACTTCCTCGAACTTGCGGGCGATGATCTTTTCCAGCACCGTTGGCACGCTCATGCTTCATTCTCCACCTTGAATACGGCCGTAAACGCACCCAGCTCCTGCAGTTTCTCCCAGGCCAACCCGGTGTGCAGCACGTCGTGGGCAAGTTCAACGCCGGCCTTCAGGCTCATGGCGTGATCTGCGGCATATAGGGCTGCACCGGCATTGAGCACGATCATCTCGGCGGCCTTCTGGCCGTTCTCGGTCTTGCGTCGACCCAGCGCATCACGAATCAGCGCCAGGGACGCTTGCGGGTCCTCGACCGCCAGGCCATGAAGGCTCTGGCTCTTCATGCCCAAGTCTTCCGGTTCAACCCAGTACTCGGAAATCTCGCCATTTTTCAATTCAGCCACGAAAGTGGGCGCTGCCAGGCTGAACTCGTCCAGTCCATCCTTGGAATGCACCACCAGCACATGCTTGCTGCCCAGGCGGTGCAGCACCTCGGCCAAAGGACGGCAGAGCGCCTGGGTGAACACCCCAACCACCTGATGCTTCACACCGGCCGGATTCGTAAGCGGGCCAAGCATGTTGAACAAGGTCCTGAGCCCTAGATCGCGACGCGGCCCAGCGGCATGTTTCATGGCGCTGTGGTGACTCTGGGCGAACATGAAGCCGATACCCAGGCTGTCGATGCAGCGGGCCACCTGAACGGGCGTCAGGTTCAGGTAGATGCCAGCCGCTTCCAGCAGGTCTGCGCTGCCACTTTTGCCGGACACCGCCCGGTTCCCATGCTTGGCGACGGTGCAGCCGGCAGCGGCCAGTACAAAAGCGGATGCGGTAGACACGTTGAAGATATTGGCACCATCGCCCCCGGTACCCACGATGTCGACTACCCCATCAAGGGTGTTCAGCTCGACCTTGTCAGCCAACTCCCGCATGACCGACACCGCGCCAACGATTTCGTCGATGCTTTCACTTTTCATGCGCATGCCCATCAGAAATGCGCCAATCTGCGCTTCACTGCATTGGCCGGTCATGATCTGGCGCATCACGCCGCGCATTTCATCGGTGGAAAGGTCCAGATGGCCGACGATGCGACCCAGCGCGTTCTTGATATCCATATTCGTTCCTTAGCGGTGGCCGCCAGTCTGCTGGAGGAAATTGGCGAACAGTTCATGGCCCTGCTCGGTGAGTATCGACTCGGGGTGAAATTGCACGCCCTCGATATTCAACGTCTTGTGCCGTACACCCATGATCTCGTCGACCGAGCCATCTTCGTGTGCGGTCCAGGCCGTCACTTCCAGGCACTCCGGCAGCGTCTGGCGCTTGATCACCAGCGAATGGTAGCGGGTCACGGTCACCGGATTGTTCAGGCCGCTGAATACGCCAAGGTCGCGATGGTGGACGGGGCTCGTCTTACCGTGCATCACCTGGCGTGCACGCACGACATCGCCACCGAACGCCTGGCCGATGGACTGATGGCCCAGGCACACGCCCAGAATCGGCAGTTTACCGGCGAAATGAAGGATGGCTTCGATGGACACACCGGCTTCGCTCGGCGTACAGGGCCCAGGCGAAACGACGATGCGCTCCGGCGCGAGGGCTTCGATCTGGGCAATGGTCATTTCGTCATTGCGAATGACCCGCACATCAGCCCCTAACTCGCCCAGGTACTGGACGACGTTGTAAGTGAATGAGTCGTAATTGTCGATCATCAGTAACATCGGATGAAACCTCTTGAACCTACTGACTTCATGATTCGAACCTTCCTGTACCTGTCGCAGGCGCAACTTTGCCGCTAAAGACGTTGAGACAGGAAGGCAAACAGGGGCGGGCCGGACGGACCGGCAGAGGATAAAGTCAGGCGCGCCAACGCCAACGGGCGTGGGCCTTGATAACGCGCATCAAGAGTTTGCTGACGATCAACACAGGGTAGGTCTCGCTCATACGTCTCGGCACAGTAGCCTACCGGGGCGGCGGGCGCAATATGCCCGTAAACACTGGGAAACGAATGGCATCAGGTGCGATGCGCGGCGTTTTGCTAAGGTCGATGAAGTTGTCCTGATAAAAACAAAGAAAAGGATGTTTCTTGATGCTCAACGTACCGTTATTGCGCGTCACCGCCGCCTCACTGGCATTGGCCTGCGGCCAGGCATTTGCATCTGCTGACCCGTACGCTTCATTGATCGTATTCGGTGACAGCCTGAGCGACGCCGGCCAGTTCGCAGGCCTTCGCTTCACCAACCGCAATGCCGATGGCAGCTATGCACCTGTGTCGCCGATGATCCTGGGCGCTCGCCTGGGCCTGGGCGCCGATGCGCTTGGGCCTTCCACATCACCGGTCAATGCGGCGCTGGGCCTGCCCGATGGCAACAACTGGGCGGTTGGCGGCTATACCACCAAGCAGATCCTGGACTCCATCACCACCACCTCCAGCACGGTCATCCCACCGGGACTTCTGGGCGCGGGCCTGGTGCTTCGGGAAAAGCCTGGCTACCTGGCAACGGGCCTTCGCGCCGATCCCAATGCACTTTATTACGTGACAGGCGGCGGCAACGACTTCCTGCAGGGCCTGGTCAACAGCCCAGCCGACGCCGTGGCTGCCGGTGCACGCCTGGCCGCCAGTGCTCAGGCCCTGCAACAGGGTGGTGCCCGCTACATCATGGTTTGGCTGTTGCCTGATCTTGGCCAGACGCCCAACTTCAGCGGTACGGCGCAGCAAAATCCCCTGTCGTTGCTGTCCGGTGTCTTTAACCAGGCACTGGTCAGCCAACTCAGGCAAATCGACGCTCAGGTCATCCCCCTGAATGTCCCACTGTTGCTGAGCGAGGCCCTGGCCCACCCCGCTCAGTTCGGACTGGCCAGCGACCAGAACCTGGTCGGTACGTGCTATAGCGGCGAAAGCTGCGTCGGCAACCCCGTGTATGGCGTCAACGGCATCACGCCAGACCCCACGAAGCTATTGTTCAACGACGCCGTGCACCCGACCATTGCTGGCCAGCAACTGATCGCCGATTACGCCTACTCCGTTCTGGCCGCCCCTTGGGAGCTTACCCTGCTTCCCGAAATGGCCCACGCCAGCGTCAGCGCTCATCAGGATGAACTGCGCAACCAATGGCAGGCCCCTTGGCAAGCGGTCGGTCAGTGGCAGCCTTTCATCGCCGCTGGTGCGCAAGACCTGGACTTCGGCGGGCAACGCAGCGCCGCCAACGGTGACGGCCACGGTTACAACCTGACTTTCGGCGGTAGCTACCGGGTCGATGATGCCTGGCGGCTGGGGCTGGCTGGCGGCGTGTACCGGCAGAAGCTGGAAGTGGGCAGCCATGATTCGGACTACACACTCGACAGCTACCTGGCCAGTGTCTTTGCGCAGTACCGCCAGCACCGCTGGTGGGCAGATGCGGCATTGACCGTCGGGCACCTGGATTATGACGATCTGAAACGCACCTTCGCGCTGGGGGTGAGCGAGCGCAGTGAAAAAGGCGATACCCAGGGCGAAACATGGGCCGTGTCTGGCCGACTGGGCTATAACCTGGCGCCGGAAAGTGCCCGCTGGCAGCTGGCGCCATTCCTGAGCGCTGACTATGCCAGGGTCAAGGTCGATGGCTATGACGAAAGGAGCGGTCGCGCGACGGCGCTGGGGTTCGATGACCAGGAGCGCACGTCACGACGGCTGGGCCTGGGCCTGCTGGGTAGCGTGCAGGTATTGCCTGCTACCCGAGTATTTGCCGAGGTGGCTCAGGAGCACGAGTTCGAGCATGACCAGCAGGACGTACGCCTGAACTTCACCGCTTTGCCAGCCAATGATTTCACACTCGACGGCTATACCCCCCATAGCAACTTGACCCGAGCGAGCCTTGGGGTCAGCCATGAAGTGGTGGCAGGGGTGAATGTGCGTGCCGGCTACAACTGGCGCAAGAGCGATGAGCTCAAGCAACAAGGTATGAGCCTTGGCGTTAGCGTGGATTTCTAGCAAAGGGCCAGCCTGAAATTAACGGGGCCGCTTCGCGGCACAAGACCGCTCCTACAAAACCCTTTGAGCCTACTAACTCAGGCATTACGAGGGCAGTGTAGGAGCGGTCTTGTGCCGCGATGGGCCGTGAAACGGCCCCAACGATCTTGAGTGAACAGCATTACGCTCATACAGGGGCTTGGACTGCGTCACCCCTCAGGCAACCGCCACCTACCGAGAAGTGGTCTGTTCGGCCAGCGCCACCGCACGGAACATGGCCCGACGCTTGTTGATGGTTTCTTCCCACTCCAGCGCTGGCACCGAATCGGCAACAATGCCACCGCCGGCCTGTACGTGCAGCTCTCCATCCTTGATCACGGCCGTACGGATGGCGATCGCCGTATCCATGTTGCCGTTCCAGGCGAAGTACCCCACTGCGCCGCCATAAACCCCGCGTTTGACCGGTTCCAGCTCATCGATGATCTCCATCGCACGGATCTTGGGCGCCCCGGACAGCGTACCGGCAGGCAGGATGGCCCGCAGTGCATCCATCGCCGTCAACCCTTCGCGCAACTGGCCGGTGACGTTGGAAACGATGTGCATGACATTGGAATAACGCTCGATCACCATCTTCTCGGTCAGGCGCACACTGCCTGTGGACGATACGCGGCCGACGTCGTTGCGCCCCAGGTCAATCAGCATCAGGTGCTCTGCGATTTCCTTGTCGTCCGACAGCAAATCGTCTTCCAGCGCGCGATCGGCCTCCTCTGTCGCACCGCGTGGGCGTGTACCGGCGATGGGTCGCACCGTGACCAGGTTGTCCTCGACCCGCACCAGCACTTCGGGCGAGCTGCCGACGACATGAAAGTCCCCAAAGTTGAAGAAATACATGTACGGCGTCGGGTTGAAGCAACGCAAGGCGCGGTAGAGGTCGATGGGTGCTGCCTTGAAGTCGATGGACATGCGCTGCGACGGCACCACCTGCATGCAGTCACCGGCCAGGATGTATTCCTTGATACGGCCGACGGCATGCTCATAATCGTCACGCGTGTAGCTCGACCGGAATGCAGGCTCGGCTGCCTGAGGCCCGCTCAGGTCCAGCCCGCGGCGTGGCGTGATGGGTTGGCGCAGCGTTTCGAGCAGGCTTTGCAGGCGCGCCTGGCCTTGCTCATAGGCCTGTTCCTGGGCAGGGTCAACCAGCACGATGGCGTGCATCTTGCCAGCGAGGTTGTCGAACACCACCACGGCATCGGAGACCATCAGCAGGATGTCCGGCACCCCGAGAGGGTCCGGGTTGGGGCTCGCGCCCAAGCGCTTTTCAACGTAACGCACGCAGTCATACCCGAAATAGCCGACCAGTCCACCGTTGAAGCGCGGCAGGCCCGGAACGTCGGCCACGTTGTAGCGCTGCTTGAAGGCTTCGACGAACGCCAGGGGGTCCTCGACGTCATGGCTTTCGACCTCGACGCCGTCCTGCAGGATGGACACGTGGTAGCCATGCACACGCAGCACGGTCCGCGACGGCAGACCAATCATCGAGTACCGCCCCCATTTCTCGCCGCCCTGCACCGATTCGAGCAGGTAGGAATTGGGCTGGTCAGCCAGTTTCAGGTAGATCGACAGGGGCGTATCGAAGTCGGCCAGGGTTTCGCAGGCCAGGGGGATGCGGTTATAGCCGGCAGCGGCCAGGCGCAGGAATTCTTCGCGGATCATGAGTAGCCTCGTGGCAAACAGCATTGGTTCGGGCAAACGGATGGGCCGGCATACGCCGGCAGGCAGGCGTCAGGCGCGCCAACGCCATCGGGCCAGGGCCTTGATGACTTTCATCCAGAATTTGCCGGTAACCGCCACGTTGGACCCTTTTTGGTCTGAGGCTTGAAGGTCCGCCAACGTTATCCCAGTGGCAGGGTCTACGCAACCGGGCAACAAAGCCCGCAGGTCATCGATCACAAGGCTGGGCGATTCCTCTTCGATGGGCCGCCCGTGGTTGTAGCCATAGGTCAGCCCGACGCATTGCACGCCGGCTGCCTTCGCAGCCAGCACGTCGCTGCGCGAATCGCCGACGAACAACGCTTGCTGCGGGGTTACGCCGGCCATCTGCATCACGAACAGCAACGCCGCTGGGTCCGGCTTCTTCTGAGCCAGGGTGTCTCCGCCGATGATCCAGCGGAAATAGCTGCCCAGCTTCATCTGGTCCAGCAAAGGCCCCACGAAGCGCTCCGGCTTATTGGTGATCAAGGCCATTTCCACACCGCGCTTGCGCAGCCAGCGCAAGGTGTCCTGCACGCCTGGATACACGACTGTCAGGTCGTGGCTTTCGGCGTAGGCGTCCATGAACAGCGCCAAGGCCTGTTCGGCCAGGGCATCGTCCACCCCGGCGTGATCGATATCATCCGCCAGAGCACGGCGTACCAGCACCTGCGCGCCATTGCCCACCCACTGGCGCACGGCATCGAGGCCAGCGGCGGGTCGGCCGAGTTCGAGCAGCATGCGGTCCACCGCTGCGGCCAGGTCCGGGACGGAGTCGACCAAAGTGCCATCCAGATCGAACATCACCAGCCTGGGCAGCGCTCCTGGGAACAGCTGCTCGAAGCCGCTCATGGGCGCGCCTGTGCCAGTTCGCTGCGCATCTGGGCGATGACCTGCTGGTAGTCGGGGGCGTTGAAGATCGCCGACCCGGCCACGAAGGTATCGGCACCGGCGGCGGCGATCTCACGGATGTTCTTCACGTTCACACCACCGTCGATTTCCAGACGAATGTCGCGGCCGCTGGCATCGATCAGCGCGCGCGCCTCACGCAGCTTGTCGAGCGTGCCCGGAATGAACTTCTGGCCACCGAAGCCTGGGTTGACGCTCATCAGCAGCACCATGTCGACCTTGTCCATCACGTATTTCAGGACGTCCAGGCTGGTGGCCGGGTTGAACACCAGACCGGCCTTGCAGCCGCCGTCCTTGATCAGTTGCAACGAACGGTCGATGTGCTGGGTCGCTTCCGGGTGGAAGGTGATGTAGGTGGCGCCGGCCTCGATGAAGTCGCCGATGATGCGGTCCACGGGGCTGACCATCAGGTGCACGTCGATCGGCGCGGTCACGCCGTACTTGCGCAGCGCAGAGCAGACCATGGGGCCGATGGTCAGGTTGGGGACGTAGTGGTTGTCCATCACGTCGAAGTGGACGATATCGGCGCCTGCGGCCAGGACATTGTCGACCTCCTGGCCCAGGCGGGCGAAGTCGGCGGAAAGAATGGAGGGGGCAATAGCGTAGGGCTGCATGGCGCACCTGTTGGGCAGAATCACGGTGGCGCGCATTGTAACTCAGGCAAAGCGGTGAAGGCTGATTGGTATCAACGCAGGTCGAGCAGCGGTTGCAACAGGCGCTGGCTTGTCTGTCGCCACACGGGCTGACAAGCCAGCACAGACAGCGCTGTCAGGCCGGCTGCTGGGTGCGCAGTTTCTCGCTGCGCCCCCGTAGCCATTCCAGGGTCAGCAGCAGCACCACCGAAAAACCGATCAGCAGGGTCGCCGCAGCCGCAATGGTCGGGCTCAGGTTCTCGCGAATGCCACTGAACATCTGCCGTGGCAGGGTCGCCTGCTCTGGTCCGGCCAGAAACAAGGTCACCACCACCTCGTCGAAGGATGTGGCGAAGGCAAACAACGCCCCGGAAATCACGCCGGGCGCGATCAACGGCAAAGTCACCTTGCGGAACGCCAGCAGCGGCGAAGCACCCAGGCTGGCAGCCGCGCGCACCAGGTTGTAGTTGAAGCCTTGCAGCGTCGCCGACACGGTGATGATCACGAACGGCACACCCAACACCGCGTGCACCAGAATCAGCGAGGTGAAGCTGTTGCCAAGGCCCAAGGGCGCGAAGAACAGGTAGCTGGCCACGCCGATGATCACCACCGGCACCACCATCGGTGATATCACCAAGGCCATTACCAGGGACTTGCCGGGGAAATCACCGCGGGTCAGCCCGATGGCCGCCAGCGTCCCGAAGACCATGGCCAGCACGGTCGCCGCCGGGGCGACGATGATGCTGTTCTTCAAGGCCCGCATCCATTCGGCCGAGCCGAAGAAGTCCTGGTACCACTGCAGCGAGAAGCCTTGCAGCGGGTAGACCAGGAAGCTGCCGCTGTTGAACGACAGGGGCACGATCACCAGCACCGGCAGGATCAGAAACAGCAATATCAGGCCACAGAGAATACGCAGGCTGTAGAACCAGACCCGCTCGATGGGCGACATGTAAGGGCTCAGCATGACAAGGCTCCTCAGCTCAGGCGCAGGCGGCTGGCGCCGACCAGCCAGCTATAGATCAGGTACAGCAGCACGGTGGCCAGCAGCAGCAGACCGCCCAGCGCGGTGGCCATGCCCCAGTTGATGCTGGTGTTGGTGTAGAACGCCACGAAATAACTGACCATCTGGTCGTTCGGGCTGCCAAGCAGCGCAGGCGTGATGTAGTAGCCGATGGCCAGAATGAATACCAGCAAGCACCCGGCACCTACCCCGGCATAGGTCTGCGGGAAGTACACTCGCCAGAAGCTGGCGAACGGATGGCAGCCCAGGGAAATGGCAGCGCGCATGTAGCTCGGGGAAATGCCTTTCATCACGCTGTACAACGGCAGGATCATGAAGGGCAGCAGGATGTGCACCATCGAGATGTACACGCCGGTACGGTTGAAGACCAGCTCCAGCGGCTGATCGATGATGCCCATGGCCATCAGCGCACTGTTGATCAACCCTCCGGACTGCAGCAGCACGATCCACGCGGCCACCCTTACCAGGATCGAGGTCCAGAACGGCAGCAGGACCAGGATCATCAACAGGTTGCTCTGGCGTGTCGGCAGGTTGGCCAGCAGGTAAGCCAGCGGATAGGCCAGCACCAGGCAGATGGCGGTGATCACCACGCCCATCCACAGGGTGCGGGTGAAAATATCCAGGTAGATGGCTTGGTCCGGCGTGGCCTTGGCCAGTTCGCCCAGGTCGTCGATACGGTGGTCCAGCGACGCCAACAGATAGAAAGGTGTCAGGGTACTGGTATTGCGGCGAATCGCCTGCCAATAGGCAGGGTCGCCCCAGCGCTCGTCCAGCGCCTGCAAGCCGTCCTTGTAGGAGACAGGCTCGGCCTTGAAGGGCAGCGCCCGTGCGGTCTTGGCCAACAGGCTGCGGTAGCCGGCCAGCTCCATGTTCAAGCGCTTGGACAGGTCACCCAGGGTCTGGTTCTTGCGCGATTCGGCCAAGTCCTGGCTCAACGCCTTGTAGACGTCCTCGCCAGGCAGGCCCTTGCCATCCCACTGGGTGATGATATCGACCGTGCGCGGCAAGCCGGCGACCACTTCCGGGTTACCGACGCTCTTGTACAACAAGGCTGCGATCGGCACCAGAAACACCAGCAGCAGAAACAGCGCCAGGGGCGCGATCAGCGCCTGGGCCTTCCAGCGGTTGACCCGCTCGGCGTGTTTAAGGCGCTGTTTGAGATTGGGACCGGCGCCTTCGTTGAGGGGCACTGCAATGGCCATGGCGAACTCCACGATACACACTGAAAGAGGGGCCGCCGCGCGGCCCCTTGCACTGGACGTTTACTTCTTCGCCGCCCAGGCGTTGAAACGTTGCTCCAGCTGCTCGCTGTTGTCCGCCCAGAAGGCCACGTCGATCTGCACCTGATTGGCGATGTTCTCAGGCGTGGTCGGCATGTCTTTCTTGACCTCTTCGGACAGCAGGTCGACCGCCTTGCTGTTGGCCGGGCCATAGGCGATGTTTTCGGAATACACCTTCTGCTGTTCAGGCTGCACGCTGAAGGCGATGAATTTCTTCGCCTCGTCGCTGTTCTTGGCGCCCTTGGGAATGGCCCAGGCGTCGAAGTCATAGATGCCGCCGTTCCACACCACCTTCAGATTGCTCTCCTTCTGCACGGCAGCGATGCGCCCGTTGTACGCCGAACTCATGACCACGTCGCCCGAGGCCAGGTACTGCGGCGGCTGGGCGCCGGCTTCCCACCACTGAATGCTCGGTTTGAGCTGGTCGAGCTTCTTGAAGGCGCGGTCCACGCCTTCTTTGGTACCCAGCACCTTGTACACTTCCTTGGGCGCCACACCATCGGCCATCAAGGCGAATTCCAGGGTGTACTTGGCGCCTTTGCGCAGGCCGCGCTTGCCTGGGAATTTCTCGGTGTCCCAGAAATCGGCCCAGCTGCTCGGGGCGGTCTTGAGCTTGTCGGCGTTGTAGGCCAGCACCGTCGACCAGACGAAGAAGCCGACACCACAAGGCTGGATCGCACCTGGCACGTAGTCGGCCTCGTTGCCGAACAGCGCAGGGTCGAGCTCTTCGAACATGCCCTCGTCGCAGCCTCGGGCCAGTTCGGGTGATTCCACCTCGACCAGGTTCCAGGAGACACTCTTGGTGTCGACCATGGCCTTGACCTTGGCCATTTCACCGTTGTACTCACCGGCGACGATCTTGCCCTTGCCGGCCTTTTCCCACGGCTCGTAAAACGCCTTTACCTGGGCGGCCTTGTTGGCGCCGCCGAACGACACCACGGTCAGGTCCGCAGCCATGCTCTGGCCAGCGGCGAACAGCCCAAGGGCCAGGGCGGTCAGTTTCAACTGCTTGCGCATTTATTATTCTCTCCACAGTTCAGGGTTGGTGCTGCAAACCATCAATGGGCTTCGGTGATCGGATCCAGTGCACGGGCGTGTTCTACCTCCCAACCCAGTGGCACCACATCGCCCACGGCCAGGGCCGGGTCGAGTTCGGCGATGGGCTGCTTGACGAAGAAGTCGGCCTTGCCACACACCTCCAGACGAACGCGCACGTGGTCGCCCAGGTAGATGAACTCGGCCACACGGCCGGAAAAGCGGTTGGCGCAGTGCTCGCTGTGGCCATTGAGCCGTACCCGCTCCGGACGGATCGACAGGGTCACCGCTTCGCCTGGCCGGCCCACGTTTACAGCCAAGGCCTCGACCCGCTCGCCGCGCGCCAACTGCACCTGACAGCGGTTACCGTCATGGGTGAGCAAGGTGCCGTTGAGCCGGTTGTTCTCACCAATGAAGTTGGCGACGAACGTGTTGCTGGGTGCTTCATACAGGGTGCGTGGATCGGCGATCTGCTGAATCTCCCCCTGGTGGAACACCGCCACCCGATCGGACATGGTCAGCGCTTCGCCCTGATCGTGGGTCACGTACACCACGGTCACGCCCAGGCGCTGGTGGATGTGCTTGATCTCCATCTGCATGTGTTCACGCAGTTGCTTGTCCAGCGCGCCCAGTGGCTCGTCCATCAACACCAGTTGCGGCTCGAACACCAACGCCCGCGCCAAGGCCACGCGCTGTTGCTGCCCACCGGACAATTGGCCCGGGTAGCGCTTGGCGAAGCTGTCGAGCTGAACCATGTTCAATACCCGTTTGACCCGCTCGCTGATATCGGTCTTGCTCAGGTTGCGCACGGTCAGGGGAAACGCGAGGTTCTCGGCCACGGTCATGTGCGGGAACAAGGCGTAGTTCTGGAACACCATGCCGATATCGCGCTTGTGCGGGGGTACGTTGTTGATGGAGCGACCGGCCAGCTGGATTTCCCCGGCGGTAGGGGTCTCGAAGCCAGCGAGCATCATCAGGCTGGTGGTCTTGCCGGACCCGGAAGGCCCCAGCAGGGTGAGGAACTCGCCCTTGCGGATGTCGAGGTTGAGGTTCTTGACGATCAGCGACTCGCCGTCGTAGCTCTTCTGCACACCACGGAAGCTGACCAGCGTTTCGCCGGTGGCAGCGTTCGACTTCGCCTCGCTCATGCCTGCACCTTATTGTTGGATGACTGCGTGGGGCAAAGCGTAGAAGAGCCGCATCCCCCCGCAAATCGGGCGCCCAGAGAGAATGCCATCGTCCGGATGGAAGATTTGTTGTAGGGCACGCCCTACAAGCATGGCGCTTTCAGAACACAGGCCCACACAGTTCCAGGTGCTTGACCGCCAGCCCTTGAGCGCAAGACCGCGCCTATGCAGGCAGCGGCGCTGCGGGCGGCGGAAGATACAGGCTGGCAGCCTTCGTCTAGGCACCGGGTCACGGCAGCGATGGCGCGGCCGTGAATGTCGCAATCAGATCAGCTTGTGCTCCATCGCATACTTGACCAGCTCGGCCAGCGAATTCACCTTCAGCTTCTGCATCAGGCGCGCCTTGTGGGTGCTGATGGTCTTGCTCGACAACGCCAGTTGCTGGGCGATGTCATTGACGTTGGCGCCCTGGGCCAGGCGTTCGAACACCGAAAACTCCCGTTCCGACAGCAAGGTGTGCAAAGGCCTGGATTCGGTCAGGCCCACTTCGAACACCATGCGGTCTGCCAGCGCCGGATCGATGTAACGCCCACCACCGGCTACCCGGCGTATCGCCGCCAGCAATAATGCCGGGTCGCTGTCCTTGGTCGCGTACCCGGCCGCCCCGGCCTTCAGGGCGCGGGCTGCCATCTGCGCCTCGTCATGCATCGACAGCATCAGGATCGCAGGCGCATCGTGCAGGGCACGGATGCGCGGGATCGCTTCCAGTCCACTCACGCCCGGCATCGAAATATCCAGCAGCACCACGTCGCACCGGGTGTGCCGCAGGCTGTCGAGCAACTGCTCGCCGTTTGCGGCTTCCCCTACCACCTGCATGTCCTTGGCCAGCCCGATCAACTGCTTGATCCCTTCCCGGACAATGGTGTGGTCCTCGGCCACCAGCACTCGAATCACGTTCGCTCCTCCTGCTCCAGGGCAATGGCTACGCTCAAGCGCGTGCCGTCGCCGGGCTCACTGTGCAGCACCATGCTGCCGCCCATCATCAATACCCGCTCGCGCATCCCGACCAGGCCAAACGAGCTGGGGCGCGGCTGGTCTGGGCAGAAACCCTGCCCGTCGTCACTGACCGTCATGCGCAACTGCCCGGCCTCGCGCACCAGCTCGATTTCCACGCTGTGCGCCTGGGCGTGGCGCATCACATTGGTGAGTGCTTCCTGAAGGATACGGAAAAGGCCCGTTGCCCGGGCGTCGCTCAACGCCGGCAGATGGTCAGGAACCTGCACCAGGCAAGGAATCTGGGTGCGCGCCTCGAAGCGCCGGGCTTGCCACTCGATGGCCGAGGCAATCCCGGCATCCAGAATGGGCGGGCGCAGCGCCGTGGCGACATCGCGTACCAGCTGAAACAACTGGCTGATCAGACGCTTCATGGTGGTCAGCCGCTCATTGAGGCCGGGGTCCAGTTCGGCAAAGGCCAGTTCGCACATGGATACTTCAAGCTTGAGTACGGTCAGCATCTGGCCCAGCTCATCGTGCACCTCGCGGGCGATTCGGGCTTTTTCCTCCTCGCGCACGCTTTCAAGGTGCGCCGAGAGTTCGCGCAGCTGCTCTTGGGAACGGGCTAGGGCCCGCTCGGCGCGCTTGCCCTGGGTGATGTCCCAGACCACCCCGTCCCAGACCAGCTGGCCGTTGCCCAGGCGCCGGGTGCTGGCCTTGATATCGGCCCAGCGTTGCTCGCCCTGACGCGTAAGGATGCGCCCCTGCCAGGCCCAGTCCTGCTCATTGGCCAGCGCCAGGTCTTGCACCCGGTGATAGTCGGCGCGGTCGTCGGGATGTACCAGGTTGCGCAGCCCCATCCGTGGGTGCTGGATCTCGCCAGGCGTATAGCCCACCAATGCTTCACTTCCCTCGCTGACATAGGGAAATTCAAGTCCACCCTCAGCGGGGTCTCGTTCCAGGCGAAACACCAGCCCTGGTACGTTGCCAGCGATCCCCTTCAGCCGTGCCTCGCTTTCGCGCAAGGCAGCCGTGGCGCGATGGCGCTCGGTGACATCGGCCAGATACACCACCAGGTATTCCGCATCGCGAAACCGCAGGAAACTCAAAGACAGCTCCACCGGCAGCAGACGACCGTCAGCGCGCAGGCATCTGGTTTCGAACTGCCCCACACCGCTGTCGCCTGAACGCGCACCTTTCCACAGTTCCAGCCAGCGTTCCATGCTCAACGAGGGCTCGAAGTCCCCCAACGGCTTTTCCAGCAAGGCGCCTTCGCCATAGCCCAGCATGCGCTCGGCGGCCGGGTTGGCATAGCGCACATGGCTGTCCCAGTTGACCCAGAGAATACCCACGGTGCTCTGGTCAATGGCGAACTGGCTCAGGCGCGAGGCTTCATCGCGCGCATGCCGCTCTACCAGTCGCTCACGGGTGGCCAACAGACTGCGCTCCAGCTGGCTCTGCTGGCGGCGCTGCCATACCAGGGTGATCAACGCGCAGATCAGCAACAGCCCCAGTAACAAGGCCAGGTTTTGCCAGAACCCCGGCGACTCGCTGATCCTGGGATACCTGGGCTGCAACCAGCGCTGATGCAGCTGTTCCAGTTCTTTGGCCGGCAGTGCCTGCAAACCACGCTCCAGCACCTCGGCCAACAGTGGCCAGTCTGGCCGAGAACCCATGCGCAGCAGCTGCGGCAGGCCGATATCCCCCACCACCGCCAGTTCGCTGAACTCGCTTTCACGGGACAGACGACTGAGTTGGGCCTCGTCCATGACGGCGTAGCTGGCCTGCCCTCCGACCACCAGTTGCAGGGCCTCACGGTCGTTCGGTACGCCCTGCAGGTTCAGGTTGCCGTAGTTGGCGCGCAGGTAATTGGCCAGAACCCCGGGCATGCGCACGGCCACGCGCTGGGCGGCGTCCAGTTTTTCCAGCTCAACGCCCAGCGCCGCGTTGCGGGGGCCCACGATCAACTGCGGCACGCGCATGTAGGGATCGCTGAATAACCATAGGCGCAAGGTGGCCGGCGTCTGGGTCAAACCTGGCGCGAAGTCGATCTCCCCTGCTTGCAAGGCCCTTTCGAGATTGGCCTGGTCTGGATAATGGCGCCACGTAAGGTCCAGATGCAGCACTTTGGCCAAGCTGCTCACCAGCTCCACGTTAGCCCCGTACAGCTGCTGCAGGCGCCGGTCGAACTGGGCATAGGGGGCTTGCAATACCAACCCCACGCGCAAGCTGCGATGGGTCTCGAGCCATTGTTGCTGCGTCGGCTCCAGTGTGACGCCAGGCAACGTCTCAGGCCTTGCCATGACCATCAGCGGCAGCCACAGGCAGCCGATCATCAACAGGCGATGCACTCGCTTCATCTACACGTTCGTCCACACAGGGGCGGCCATCGACCGTGGCCGTAACGGGCAAATACCATTACGCTGCCGGAATCATTCTGGCTTTGGGTTGAGACATGTTCACACTCTATCGCACGACGCTGGCAATGTGCTGCCTGGTCTCGCTCCTTCCTGTGGCGGCGCTGGCTGACGACGCACCGGCTACCCCGCCCGAGACACCGCCTGCAGCAGAAGCTACGCCCTCGCGCCCGCCCCTGATCGAGCGCAGCCAGGAGGACGCCCAGGCACTCGAACGCCGCGTGCCCAAGGCCGAACAGCAGACCCTGCAAGCCGGTGCCGACAGCTTCCTGGCGTTGTGGAAACCCGCCAACGACAGCGACCCGCAGGGCGCGGTGATCATCGTGCCAGGGGCCGGCGAAACGGCCGACTGGCCCAACGCCGTGGGGCCCCTGCGCCAGAAATTCCCGGATGTGGGCTGGCACAGCCTGAGCGTAAGCCTGCCTGACCTGCTGCTCGACAGCCCATTGGCGCGTGTGCAGGCCAAGCCTGCCACGGCGCCTGTTCAGGCCGATGGGCAAACGGCGCCTGCCAAGGACGAACCTGCCGACGCCAACGCCAATGTGGCGCAAGCCACCGCTGCCGAGCCCGAAGCGGCACAAGGGACCGATGCCGAAGCTGCCAGCCAGCAGGCCGACCCCGCCGATGCCGAGCGCATTTTCGCCCGCCTGGACGCCGCCGTCGCGTTCGCCCAGCAACACAATGCCCGCAGCATCGTGCTGATCGGCCATGGCAGTGGCGCCTACTGGGCAGCCCGTTACCTGAGCGAAAAACAGCCGCCAGAGGTGCAGAAGCTGGTCATGGTTGCCGCCCAGACACCGGCGCGTGTCGAGCATGACCTGGAGAGCCTGACGCCCACCCTGAAAGTGCCCACGGCCGACATCTACTACGTGACCCGCAGCGCTGATCGCAACGCTGCCATGCAGCGCCTGCAGGCCAGCAAGCGGCAGAAAGACAGTCAATACCGCCAGCTGTCCCTGATCGCCATGCCGGGCAATCAGGCCGCCGACCAGGAACAGTTGTTTCGTCGCGTGCGGGGCTGGATGCAGCCCTGATGGTGCGGGCAGGGCAGGATCTCTGCCGGCGCTCGGTCCCGGCTAGAAATCGCGGCGCTTACGGATCAGCGCGTAAGCCTGGTGCAGTTCGCGGGTTCGCTCGGTGGCTTCGCGTAGCTGCGCCTCGCTGGCGCCGGTGCCGGCCAGCTTGTCCGGGTGGTGACGACTGACCAGTCGCCGATAAGCCTGTTTGACAAGCGCGCCCTCGGTGTCGGTGTCCACGCCAAGCAGGCGCATCGCGGCCGCATAGGTCATGCCGACCCCTGCCATGCCAGCCGTTCGACGAGGTTCGTACTCCTGGGACATGGCCTGCACCTGGCGCCGGCTCATGCCCAGTTTGTGCCCCCAGTCCAGCAGCAGCTCCCGCTCCTTGTTGCCCATCTTGCCGTCGGCCCAGACCATGCGCCAGCTGGCGCGCAAGGTGCCTTCCGCCCCATGGGGCTGCTGGCGGATCCGGCGCAGATAGCTGCCCAACCGCTCCTTGCCACCCTTGCCCCGATTGAAGGCATCGATTGCCCGCAACCTGGCCGCTTCATCCAGGTTCAGCCGGGCCATTTCTTGCCGAGCCTGCTGGATATGCTGCTCGACCACACGCCCATCGCTCTTGGCCAGGCGCCCGAGCAGCACGAACAGCAACTCTTCGTCCCTTGGCGCCGGACGCCCGCCCAAACGCTCGCGCACATCGTCCCAGCCTTGCAGGCGCAGGTGACGGTCCATCATCTGCCCCGCCAGCGCACCGAGCAGGGCACCAGGAATACTGGCGATGGCAAACCCTGCTCCAGCCCCGATCAACGTGCCTGGCCACCACATCTCAGCGGTGCTCGCCCAGCAGACGCTCGGCCTCGGCCAGGCGCTCGACGGTGCCCACGTCGACCCAGTGCCCGGCAAAATGCTCACCGCTCACCTGGCCGCTGGCCATGGCCTGGCGCAGCAAGGGCGCCAACTTGAAGGCGCCGGGTTTGCAGCCTTCGAACAACGCCGGATGCAGCACCGAAATACCGCTGAAGGTCAACGTACCGGCTGCACCGTCCCCATCGACCACTTGGGTACCGGCCAGGCGAAAGTCGCCTTGGCCGTGATGGCCGGGGTTGTCCACCAGCACCAGGTGGGCCTGCCCTTGCAGCGGCGCCTGCAAACGCGAGAAATCGTAATCGGTCCAGATGTCACCGTTGATCAACAGGAACGGCGCATCTCCCAGCAAAGGCAAGGCCTTGAAGATACCGCCTCCGGTCTCCAGCGGTTCGCCTTCCGGGGAATAGGCAATACGCAAGCCGTAACGGCTGCCATCGCCCAAGTGGTCCTCGATCTGCTGACCCAGCCAGGCGTGGTTGATCACGACGTCGGTGACCCCTGTCGCGGCAAGGGCCATCAGGTGGTATTCGATCAGCGGGCGCCCCGCCAGCGGTATCAGCGGCTTGGGCGTGTGCAGGGTCAGCGGGCGCATGCGCTCGCCTTTGCCTGCTGCCAGAATCATCGCCTTCATGCACGCGCTCCCGCTTGCAGGCCAGCAATCAGCTCGCCCAGCTCGGCAAGCTCCGGCCGCCGGCCGATCACTTCTTCTATATAGGCGAAGAAGCGCGGTACGTCGGCCAGATAACGGGGTTTGCCGTCACGGTGGCAGATGCGGGCAAAGATACCGATCACCTTGAGGTGGCGCTGTACGCCCATCAGGTCGCTGGCACGCTGGAAGGCTTCGAACGTGCCCTGCACCGGTACGCCTGTGGCCTTGGCCTTGTGCCAGTAATCGCGCAGCCAACCTTCGACCCTCGCTTGCGGCCAACTGAGAAATGCATCCTTGAACAGGCAGGTGATGTCGTAGGTGACCGGGCCGTAAACGGCATCCTGGAAATCCAGCACACCGGGGTTAGGGGCGCTCTGCATCAGGTTGCGCGGCATGTAGTCGCGGTGTACCAGCACCTGCGGCTGGGCCAGGGCGCTGTCGATCAGCAACTGGCTGGACCGCTGCCACGCTGCCGCCTGGGCCTCGTCGAACGCCAGGCCAAGCGCATGCTTCACGTACCACTGGGGGAACAGTTCCACTTCCCGGCGCAGCAGTGCCTCGTCATAGCGGGGCAACGGTGCGTCCATGGGCAGCGCTTGCAAGGCCAGCAAGGCATCAATGGCATCGGCGAACAGGGCATCGGCATTGTCGGCGTCGATGACGTCCAGGTAGGTCTGGCGGCCCAGGTCGCCCAGTAACAGGAAACCGCGCTCAAGGTCCTGGGCATGAATCACGGGCACATGCACACCGCCACTGGCCAGCAGGTGATCGATGGCGACGAACGGTCGGCAATCTTCCTGTGGCGGCGGTGCATCCATGATCACGAAACTGTGCCCTGCGCCCTCCCAGCGAAAATAACGGCGAAAGCTCGCATCGCTGCTGGCAGGCGTCAGGCTGCCGGCCGGCACCGGGCCCCAGGCCTGGCGCAGGAAAAGGTCTTGGAGTTGCTGGTCGAGCCACGCGGACAGTTGCTGCAGGCGTACATCGTGTTCAGGCATTACAAGGGTCTCCGACGGCCCTAGCCGTCAAGCGGGTCATGCTTTATTATCCAGCATCTTTTTCAGACCATCGAGAGGCGTGCGGCCCCACACGCGGGCAGATGGCACGCAGGAAGCCCGGACTAATAAGATGGCATTGAAATCCCCCGCGTTTCGTAGAAAGTTTCCGTTGCTCGTCACCGGCAGTCTGCTGGCCCTGCAACCTCTGGCCATGTCGCACGTCATGGCAGCCGAACAATTCGACTGCCAAGTGTCCGCCTCCGGTGGTTGGGACTGCAAGCCCAAAACCGCCGTCACCAACCTGCCACCGCGCCCGGTGCACGAGGGTGCCGCCGCTGCTGGCGGTACCGGCACCGAAGCGGCTGGCGAAGCCGAGGCCGACCGGCCGGTGCTGGTCACCGAGGCCAAGGGCCGTGGGCTGAAGTCGCGCAGCGAGGACTACAGCCACCTGGACTGGGTCCCACGTGACAAGCTGACCGCCGCGCAACTGGCCGAAACCGGCCCGTACTGCGGCGGTGCCTATGTCGAGCCGCTACGCCCCGGCATGGCTGACACCACGCCCAAGGACGAGTCGCCGACCTACATCAACGCTAAGGTATCCAAGTACCAGCAGGAGCAGCAGATTGCGACCCTGGCCGGTGACGTGGTCATGCGCCAGGGCAGCATGCAGGCCCAGGCCGACGAGGCCAACCTGTACCAGGCCGAGAACCGTGGCGAGCTCAAGGGCAACGTCAAGATCCGCGACAACGGCTCGCTGGTCGTCGGTGACCAGGCGCAGATCCAGCTCGACACCGGCGAAGCCCAGGTCGACAACGCCGAATACGTGATGCACAAGTCGCACATTCGCGGCAGTGCCCTGTACGCCAAGCGCGGTGAGAACGCCATCATCCGCCTCAAGGACGGTACGTACACCACCTGCGAACCGGGCAGCAACGCCTGGCAGCTCAAGGGCAACAACATCACCCTCAACCCGGCCACCGGGTTCGGCACCGCCACCAACGTCACGCTGCGGGTCAAGGATTTCCCGGTGTTCTACACACCGTACATCTACTTCCCGATCGACGACCGCCGCCAGTCCGGCTTCCTGCCGCCGTCGTTCAGCACCAGCAGCGACACCGGCTTCATGCTGGTGACCCCGTACTACTTCAACCTGGCGCCCAACTACGACGCCACCTTGTACCCGCGCTACATGACCAAGCGTGGCCTGTTGATGGAAGGCGAGTTCCGCTACCTGACGCCTTCGAGCGAAGGCCAGTTCGGCGGCGCCTACCTCAACGACAAGAGCGACGAGCGCAAGGACCAGACCGACTACAAAGACCAGCGCTACATGGTCAACTGGCAGCACAAGGGTGGCCTGAACGAGCGCCTGATGACCGAGGTGAACTACACCGACATCAGCGATCCGTTCTACTTCCAGGACCTGGAGTCGGACCAGATCGGCGTCGAGAACAAGGACTTCCTCGACCAGCAGGGTGCCCTGACCTACCGCGGCGACAGCTACACCGCGCGGTTGAACGTGCATGCCTACGAGGCGGCGACCATCTCGCAGATCACGCCTTACGACCGCCTGCCGCAGATCACCCTCAACGGTGTGCTGCCGTATCAACCGGGCGGCTTGACCATGGGCTACGAAACCGAAGCGGTACGTTTCGATCGTGACCTTAAGAGCGACTTCGTCCGCGACAAGGATGGCAACCCAGATCTGTCTGCAGGGTTCCCTGGCCGCCGTCTGGATCAGAATATCTTCGGCGTGGCGCGCGCCAACGGCACGCGCTTGAACGTGGCACCGTCCATCAGCCTGCCGATGACGGCCAGCTACGGTTACCTCACCCCCAAGCTCAAGTATGCATACACCAAGTACGACTTGGATCTAGACAGCGAAGGCAAACGCAACCTTATCGAAGACCCGAGCCGCGTTGCGCTCGAAGGTGACTTCAAGAGCAGCCAAAGCCGCGACGTCCCGATCTTCAGCGTAGACAGCGGCCTGTATTTCGATCGCAACACTTCACTGTTCGGTACGAACTACAAGCAAACACTCGAGCCGCGCCTGTTCTACCTCTATGTCCCCTACAAGGACCAGAAAGACATTCCGCTGTTCGATACCAGCGAAACCCTGTTCAGCTACGACTCGCTGTTCCGCGACAACCGTTTCAGCGGTTCGGACCGCATTGGCGACGAGAACAAGCTCTCGCTGGGTGTCACCACTCGCTGGATCGAAGACGACGGCTTCGAGCGTCAGAACTTCAGCATCGGCCAGGCGTACTACTTCAAGGACCGCAAGGTTCAGCTGCCGGGTATCGATTACAAGAACCGCAGCTATGCCCAGTCCGACACTTCGCCTTACGCGTTGGTGTACAACTACTACTTCAACCGCGATTGGCGCTTCAATTCGGATTTCAACTGGGACCAGGACAGCCACAGCACTCGCTCGGCCAGCGCCATGTTCCACTACCAGCCTGAGGCCAATCCGAACAAGATCGTCAACCTGGGCTATCGCTACCGAAACGACACGGTCGCCTTCGATTCCAGCACGGGTCGCTGGAAAGTGGACGGTGGCGACTACGGCACCCCAGGTAGCCCGAACTACATCAAGGACTACTACAAGATCCAGCAGCACGACTTCTCGGTCATCTGGCCGATCGTCCCGCAGTGGAGCGTCATCGCTCGCTGGCAGCATGACTACAACCGCAACCGCACCCTGGAAGCCATGGGCGGTTTCGAGTACGACAACTGCTGCTGGAAGCTGCGCTTGATCAACCGTTACTGGCTCGACTTCGACGACTACAGCCAGGCACTGCCGCAGAACGAAAAAGGCGACCATGGCGTATTCCTGCAGGTCGTTCTCAAGGGCCTCGGCGGCGTCGTTGGCAACAAGGTCGAATCCTTCCTCGGCCAAGGCATTCAAGGTTACCGTGAACGTGAAGAACAAGCTTATTGATCGACTGCGCCCAGTACTGCTGGGCGTCGCTTTGCTGAGTGGCGCGGTGCATGCCGCGGTGCAACCGCTTGATCGGGTGGTGGCCATCGTCGACAACGACGTGGTCATGCAAAGCCAATTGGACCAGCGCGTGCGTGAAGTTCAGCAGACCATCGCCAAGCGCGGCGGCAGCGTGCCGCCAAGCGGCGCCCTGCAGCAGCAGGTGCTGGAACGCCTGATCGTCGAAAACCTGCAGCTGCAGATCGGCGAGCGCTCGGGCATCCGCATTACCGATGAGGAGCTGAACCAAGCGATCGGCACCATTGCCCAGCGCAACGGCATGTCCATCGACCAGTTCCGCGCGGCCCTGGCCCATGACGGCCTGTCGTTCGACGATGCTCGCGAGCAGGTCAAGCGCGAGATGATCATCAGCCGCGTGCGCCAACGCCGGGTGGCAGAGCGCATCCAGGTGTCAGAGCAGGAAGTGAAGAACTTCCTGAATTCGGACATGGGCAAGATGCAGATGTCCGAAGAATACCGTCTGGCCAACATCCTGATCCCAACGCCGGAAGCGGCCAACTCCAGCGACATCCAGAAGGCTGCGCGCAAAGTGGGCGATGTCTACCAGCAGCTCAAGCAAGGCGCGGACTTCGGTCAGATGGCAATCGCCAACTCGGCCAGCGAGAACGCGCTCGAGGGCGGCGAGATGGGCTGGCGCAAAGCCGGTCAACTGCCCCCAGACTTTGCCAAGATGCTGAGCAGCATGCCGGTGGGTGAGATCACCCAGCCCATTCGCATCCCCAACGGCTTCATCATCCTCAAACTCGAGGAGAAGCGTGGTGGCAGCGAGAACGTGCTGCGCGACGAGGTGCACGTACGCCACATCCTGATCAAGCCAAGTGAAGTGCGCAGCGAAGCCGCCACCCAACAACTGGCTGAAAAGATCTACGAGCGCATCGAAAATGGTGAAGACTTTGCCACCCTGGCCAAGAGCTTCTCGGAAGATCCGGGCTCGGCGCTCAACGGCGGCGACCTCAATTGGGTAGACCCGAACACCCTGGTGCCGGAGTTCCGCGAGCAGATGGCCAACGCCCAGCAAGGCGTGGTGACCAAGCCGTTCAAGACCCAATATGGCTGGCATGTGATGGAAGTGCTGGGCCGCCGCGCCACTGACAGCACCGAACAGGCCCGTGAACAGCAAGCCCTGAGCGTGCTGCGCAACCGCAAGTACGACGAAGAGCTGCAAACCTGGCTGCGCCAGATTCGCGACGAAGCCTACGTTGAAATCAAGCTGCCTGGCGCTGACCAGGCCGCTCAGTGAAGCCCCTGCGCTTCGCCGTCACACCCGGCGAGCCAGCGGGGATAGGTCCTGACCTATGCCTGCTGCTCGCCGCCGACGCCCAGCCCCACCCCCTGATTGCCATCTCCAGCCGTGACCTGCTCGCCGAGCGGGCCACCCAGCTGGGGCTGGACATCACCTTGCTGGCTGTCGTGCCAGGGCAATGGCCGAGTCAACCGGCACCCGCTGGCAGCCTGTATGTGTGGGACACGCCGCTGTCTGCCCCAGTGGTCGCCGGTCAGCTGGACAAGGCCAATGCGCCGTTCGTGCTGCAGACCTTGACCCGTGCCGGACAAGGCTGCCTGGACGGCGATTTCGACGGCATGATCACAGCGCCCGTGCACAAGGGCGTTATCAACGAAAGCGGTATTCCTTTTTCGGGGCATACCGAGTTTCTCGCTGAGCTGACCCATACCGCCCAAGTGGTGATGATGCTGGCTACCCATGGCCTGCGCGTCGCCCTGGTCACCACCCACCTGCCCCTGCGTGACATCGCCGAGGCCATTACTGCCGAGCGCATCGAGCGCGTGACACGCATTCTGCACACCGACATGCGCGATAAATTCGGCATCGCCAACCCTCGCATCCTGGTATGCGGCCTGAACCCCCATGCGGGAGAAGGTGGCCACCTGGGCCGCGAGGAAATCGACATCATCGAGCCTACCCTGACCCGCCTGCGTGCCGAAGGCATGGACCTGCGCGGGCCACTGCCGGCCGATACCCTGTTTACCCCCAAATATCTGGAGCACTGCGACGCGGTGCTGGCGATGTACCACGACCAAGGGCTTCCCGTACTCAAGTACAAGGGCTTCGGCGCTGCGGTCAATGTCACGCTGGGCCTGCCGATCATCCGTACCTCGGTTGATCATGGCACGGCCTTGGACCTGGCCGGCACCGGCAAAGTCGATACCGGCAGCCTGCGCGTTGCCTTGGACACCGCCTACCAGATGGCCGAGAACCGACCATGAACGAGCAATACCAACACCGGGCGCGCAAGCGTTTCGGGCAGAACTTCCTGCACGATGCAGGCATCATCGACCGCATCCTGCGCGCCATCAATGCCAAGCCAGGCGAACACTTGCTTGAAATCGGCCCGGGCCAGGGCGCATTGACCGAAGGCTTGCTGAGCAGCGGCGCGCAACTGGATGTGGTGGAGCTGGACAAGGACCTGGTGCCGATCCTGCAACACAAGTTTGCAGGCAATGGCAATTTCCGCCTGCACCAAGGTGACGCCCTGAAGTTCGACTTCAACCAGCTCGGCGTACCGGCACGTAGCCTCAAGGTGGTGGGCAACCTGCCCTACAACATCTCTACACCTTTGATCTTCCACCTGCTCAGCCACGCCGGCCTGATCCGGGACATGCACTTCATGCTGCAGAAGGAAGTGGTCGAGCGCATGGCCGCAGGGCCTGGGGGCGGTGATTGGGGTCGGCTGTCGATCATGGTCCAGTATCACTGCCGCGTCGAACACTTGTTCAACGTAGGCCCCGGCGCCTTCAACCCGCCGCCGAAAGTGGACTCAGCCATCGTCCGGCTGGTGCCGCACGATGTGCTGCCTCACCCGGCCAAGGACCCGCAGTTGCTTGAGCGGGTGGTTCGCGATGCGTTCAACCAGCGTCGTAAGACGTTGCGTAATACCCTCAAAGGCTTGCTCGACAGCGCCGCCATCGAGGCCGCTGGCGTGGATGGCAGCCTGCGCCCCGAGCAGCTGGATCTGGCGGCTTTCGTGCGCCTGGCCGACCAGTTGGCTGATCAACCGGCCTGACCGGCCCCCTGCCCCGCTGACCGCAGTCAGCACCTGCAAGCTGATCGCCGCCCCGATGCTTGGGGCTTGCTTGCCGGGCCAGCCTGCCATCGCGCCGCTGGCCCTCTCCCCTCCCTATGGCCTAGACTGCATCATTGCGTCAGTTCCCCAAGGCCCTTGCATGACCGACCCTCGCTATCAGATCGACGTCAGCGTCGTGACCCGTTACCTCAAAGAGCAATCCGACCCCGAGAGCAGCCGCTTCGCTTTCGCCTACACCATCACGATCCATAACAATGGCTCGCTCAAGGCCAGGCTGCTGTCCCGGCACTGGCTGATCACCAACGGTGATGGCGAGGTTGAAGAAGTGCAAGGCTCTGGCGTGGTCGGTCAACAACCTACGATCGAGCCGGGCCAGAGCCATACCTACAGCAGCGGCGCCGTCATCACCACCCGCGTGGGGACCATGCAGGGCAGCTACGAAATGTTTGCCGAGGACGGCAAGCGCTTCGACGCACAGATCGCGCCGTTCCGCCTGGCAGTACCTGGGGCGCTGCACTGATGGCCACGTACGCCGTCGGTGACTTGCAAGGATGCCTGCAGCCGCTCAAATGCCTGCTTGAACGTGTGCGCTTCGACCCGGCGGTGGACAAGTTGTGGCTGGTCGGCGACCTGGTGAACCGTGGCCCCGAGTCGCTCGAGACGCTGCGCTATCTGTATTCGATTCGCCAGTCGCTCACCTGCGTGCTGGGCAACCATGACCTGCACCTGCTTGCGGCCTGGCGCAACGTCGAACGCCTCAAGAAGAGCGACACGTTGCGCGAAATCATCGAGGCCCCTGACGCCGACCAGCTGCTCGACTGGCTGCGCCAGCAAAAGCTGCTGCATTACGATGAACCGCGCGGCATCGCCTTGGTACACGCGGGCATTCCACCGCAATGGACACTGGGCAAAGCTCTGGAGCTGGCTGCCGAAGTCGAAGAAGTACTGCGCGATGACAGCCGTCTGCCGCTGTATCTGGACGGTATGTACGGCAACGAGCCCGCCAAGTGGAGCAAGCGTCTGGCGGGTATCGAACGCCTGAGGGTCATTACCAATTACCTGACGCGCATGCGCTTCTGCACCGCAGAAGGCAAACTCGAATTCAAGAGCAAGGAAGGGCTGGACAGCGCCCCCAAAGGGTACAAGCCCTGGTTCGCCCACAAAGGTCGGCGTTCGCGTCACGTGAAGATCATCTTCGGGCACTGGGCCGCCTTGCAGGGCCAGGTCGAGGAACCCGGAGTCATCGCGCTGGACACAGGCTGCGTATGGGGTGGATCCATGACCCTGTACAACGTCGATGACGGTCAGTACCACCACTGCGATTGTGCCGATGACGGCACCCTGCGCCCTGCGGCACCAATTCCAACCTTAAACGATCAACCCGGAACAGAGCCAACTCCATGAGCGAATTCAAGCGCATCCCTCCCGAACAGGCCCTGGCCCTGCGTGCGCAAGGTGCCGTCGTGGTCGACATTCGTGACCCGCAGGCCTACGCAGCAGGTCACATCACCGGAGCCCGCCACCTGGACAACCACTCGGTTGCCGACTTCATTCGCAATGCCGACCTGGACGCACCGACGCTGGTCGTCTGCTACCACGGTAATTCGAGCCAAAGCGCGGCTGCCTACCTGGTAGGGCAAGGCTTTTCCGACGTGTACAGCGTCGATGGTGGCTTCGAGCTATGGCGCTCGACCTACCCTGCCGAAACCGCCCAAGGCATTGAAGAATAAATTTTTCATCGTCACTGCAGCCCGCGCCATGCGCGGGCTTGAGTCCGTTCTGACGAACGGTCGCTAGCAACTTCCGTCACCCGTGCCCTTGACCTTGCCGATTACCAACTATCCTTAAGCGCAGGCCATCCGGAAAAAGGGGAGAGCCGGTACACCGGCGTGCGGGTCATCGGTAGCGCTATAGGGTGTTTGGGGGGTATATGGCAACCGGCAATGCCGCTTGCATACCAGCATCAGCTGACTGATCCGGCGTCGTCTCAACGTATCGAGCGAGGTGACGTCATGAGTATTTTTAGCCACTTCCAACAACGCTTCGAGTCCACGCGCCAGGAAGAACTCTCGCTGCAGGAGTACCTGGAACTGTGCAAGGAGGATCGTAGCGCCTACGCATCGGCATCCGAGCGCCTGTTACTGGCCATCGGTGAGCCAGAGCTGATCGACACCTCCACCAACTCCAGGCTGTCGCGCATCTTTTCCAACAAGGTGATCCGGCGCTATCCGGCCTTTGCCGACTTCCATGGCATGGAAGAGTGCATCGACCAGATCGTGTCGTACTTCCGCCATGCCGCCCAAGGTCTGGAAGAGAAGAAACAGATTCTTTACCTGCTTGGCCCGGTGGGTGGCGGTAAATCCTCCTTGGCCGAAAAGCTCAAACAGCTCATGGAGCGGGTGCCCTTCTACGCCATCAAGGGGTCGCCGGTCTTCGAGTCGCCGCTGGGGTTGTTCAACGCCACCGAAGACGGGGCCATTCTCGAGGAAGAGTACGGCATCCCGCGGCGCTACCTGAACACCATCATGTCGCCGTGGGCCACCAAACGCTTGCAGGAATTCGGCGGCGATATCAGTAAGTTCAAGGTGGTCAAGCTCTACCCCTCCATCCTCAACCAGATTGCCATCGCCAAGACCGAGCCTGGCGACGAGAACAACCAGGATATCTCTGCGCTCGTGGGCAAGGTGGATATCCGCAAGCTTGAAGAATTCCCGCAGAACGACGCCGACGCCTACAGTTATTCGGGCGCACTTTGCCGAGCCAACCAAGGCCTGATGGAATTCGTCGAGATGTTCAAGGCGCCCATCAAGGTGCTTCACCCGCTGCTGACGGCCACCCAGGAAGGCAACTACAACAGCACCGAAGGCCTGGGCGCTATTCCCTACTCCGGGATCCTGCTGGCGCACTCCAACGAGTCCGAATGGCACACCTTCCGCAACAACAAGAACAACGAAGCTTTCATCGACCGTATCTACATCGTGAAGGTGCCTTACTGCCTGCGGGTCAGCGACGAGATCCGCATCTACGACAAGCTCCTGATCAACAGCTCGCTGTCCAAGGCCCACTGCGCCCCGGACACGCTGAAAATGCTGGCCCAGTTCACCGTCCTCTCGCGCCTCAAGGAGCCTGACAACTCCAACATCTATTCGAAGATGCGGGTGTACGACGGCGAAAACCTCAAAGACACCGACCCCAAGGCCAAGTCCATCCAGGAGTACCGCGACTCGGCAGGCGTCGATGAAGGCATGAACGGCCTGTCGACCCGCTTCGCCTTCAAGATCCTGTCCAAGGTGTTCAACTTCGACCCCCACGAAGTGGCGGCCAACCCGGTCCACCTGCTGTACGTGCTCGAACAGCAGATCGAACAGGAACAATTCCCGGCCGAGGTGCGCGAACGCTACCTGCGCTACCTGAAGGAATACCTGGCTCCTCGGTACATCGAGTTTATCGGCAAGGAAATCCAGACGGCTTACCTGGAGTCCTACAGCGAGTACGGCCAGAACATCTTCGACCGTTATGTGCTGTACGCCGACTTCTGGATCCAGGATCAGGAGTACCGCGATCCGGAAACCGGCGAAATCCTCAACCGCATCGCCCTGAACGAAGAGCTGGAGAAGATCGAGAAACCGGCGGGTATCAGCAACCCCAAAGACTTCCGCAACGAGATCGTCAACTTCGTGCTGCGCGCCCGGGCCAACAACAACGGCAAGAACCCAAGCTGGCTCAGCTACGAGAAGCTGCGGGTGGTGATCGAGAAGAAAATGTTCTCCAACACCGAAGACTTGCTGCCTGTCATCAGCTTCAACGCCAAGGCCAGCAAGGAGGATCAACAGAAACACAACGACTTCGTCACGCGCATGGTGGAGCGTGGCTACACCGACAAGCAGGTACGCCTGCTGTCGGAATGGTACCTGCGGGTCAGGAAATCGCAATAAAGCGGCAAGCGACAAGCCGCAGGCTTCACGCTGGCCGGCGCCGTGCACCCCTTCGGCGCCAGTGCCCGCAGCTGCGGCGGCTGCTCTTTCTTGCAGCTTGAAGCTTATGGCTTGCAGCTGCTCCCCGCAGGAGGAACCATGAGCTACGTTATCGACCGACGCCTGAACGGCAAGAACAAGAGCACGGTCAACCGCCAGCGCTTTTTGCGCCGGTACCGTGATCACATCAAAAAGGCCGTGGAAGAAGCGGTCAGTCGCCGCTCCATCACCGATATGGAGCACGGTGAGCAGATCAGCATCCCTGGCCGTGATATCGACGAGCCAGTGCTGCACCATGGCCGTGGCGGCAAGCAAACCGTCGTACACCCGGGCAACAAGGAATTCACCGCAGGCGAGCATATCCCCCGTCCACAGGGTGGCGGCGGCGGCAGTGGCCGTGGCAAGGCCGGCAATGCCGGTGACGGCATGGACGACTTCGTTTTCCAGATCACCCAGGAGGAATTCCTGGAGTTCATGTTCGAGGATCTGGAGTTGCCCAACCTGGTCAAGCGTCACCTGACGGGTGCAGACACTTTCAAGAACGTGCGCGCCGGTATCGCAAGCGAGGGCAACCCGTCACGCATCAATATCGTACGTACACTGCGCTCGGCCCATGCTCGGCGCATCGCGTTGACCGGCAGCAGCCGCGCCCTGCTTCGCGAAGCCCAGAAGGAGCTTGCCCGCCTGCGCGTCGAGGAGCCTGACAACTTTACCGACATCCAGGAAACCGAGCAGGAGATCGAGCGGTTGAAGGCGCGTATCAATCGGCTGCCCTTCCTCGACACCTTCGACCTCAAATACAACCTGCTGGTGAAGCAACCGAACCCCAGTTCCAAGGCCGTCATGTTCTGCCTGATGGACGTTTCGGGCTCGATGACCCAGGCCACCAAGGACATCGCCAAGCGCTTCTTCATCCTGCTGTATCTGTTCCTCAAGCGTAACTACGACCGGATCGAAGTCGTGTTCATACGGCACCACACCAGCGCACGCGAGGTGGATGAAGAAGAGTTCTTCTACAGTCGCGAAACCGGCGGCACCATCGTCTCCAGTGCCTTGAAGCTGATGCAGGAAATCATGGCCGAACGCTACCCAGCCAGTGACTGGAACATCTACGCGGCCCAGGCATCGGATGGCGACAACTGGAACGACGACTCACCGATCTGCCGCGACATCCTCACCCGGCAGATCATGCCGCACGTTCAGTACTACACTTACGTGGAAATCACCCCACGTGAACATCAGGCGCTCTGGTACGAGTACGAACGTATCGGCGATGCCTTCCCCGATACGTTCGCGCAACAGCAATTGGTATCGGCCGGCGATATCTACCCGGTCTTCCGTGAACTCTTCCAGCGCAGGTTAGCCACATGACCGCCAGAGCACAGAGACGCCAGCCTATCTCCACCGGCTCAGAGTGGACGTTCGACCTGATCCGAACCTACGACCGGGAAATCGGCCGCCTGGCCGAACGTTACGCCCTGGACACCTACCCCAATCAGATCGAGGTAATCACCGCCGAGCAGATGATGGACGCCTACGCTTCGGTCGGCATGCCGCTGGGTTATCACCACTGGTCCTACGGCAAGCAATTCCTCAGTACCGAGAAATCCTACAGCCGCGGGCAAATGGGGCTTGCCTACGAAATCGTCATCAACTCCGACCCCTGCATCGCCTATCTCATGGAAGAGAACACCATGTGCATGCAGGCCCTGGTAATCGCTCATGCGTGCTATGGGCACAACAGTTTCTTCAAGGGCAACTACCTGTTCCGCACCTGGACCGATGCCAGCTCGATCATCGATTACCTGGTCTTTGCCAAGCAGTACATCGCCCAGTGCGAGGAGCGTCACGGGATCGATGCGGTGGAAGACCTCATCGACTCTTGCCACGCCCTGATGAATTACGGGGTGGACCGCTACAAGCGCCCCTACCCCATTTCCGCCGAAGAAGAGCGTCGCCGGCAGAAGGATCGGGAGGAACACCTCCAACGGCAGATCAACGACCTGTGGCGCACCATTCCCAAAAGTGCCGACAAGGCCAGTGAACGGGACGACGTGCGTTTCCCCGCCGAACCTCAGGAAAATATCCTCTACTTCATCGAGAAGAACGCACCGCTACTCGAACCCTGGCAGCGCGAGGTGGTGCGGATCGTGCGCAAGATCGCCCAGTATTTCTATCCACAGCGCCAGACCCAGGTGATGAACGAAGGCTGGGCGACCTTCTGGCACTACACACTGATGAACGATCTGTATGACGAGGGGCTGATCACCGAAGGCTTCATGATGGAGTTCCTTCAGTCCCATACCAGCGTGGTCTTCCAGCCGGGTTTCGATAGCCCCTATTACAACGGCATCAACCCTTACGCACTGGGCTTTGCCATGTACACCGACATTCGGCGCATGTGCGAGGCACCCACCGAGGAAGATCGCCACTGGTTCCCGGACATTGCCGGCAGCGATTGGCTTTCAACCCTCAAGTTCGCCATGAGCAGCTTCAAGGACGAAAGCTTCATCCTTCAATACCTGTCGCCCAAGGTGATGCGTGATCTGAAACTGTTCAGCATCCTGGACGATGACCAGCGGGACGAACTGTACGTGCCTGCCATCCACGATGATGCAGGCTATCGCACCATCCGCGAACAATTGGCCGCCCAGTACAACCTCGGCAATCGCGAGCCTAACGTGCAGATATGGAGCGTCGATCGTCGCGGAGATCGGTCGCTGACGCTTCGTCACCAGCAACACAACCGCAAGCCCTTGGGGGATTCGACCGAAGAGGTACTCAAGCACCTGCATCGCTTGTGGGGGTTCGATATTCACCTGGAAACCGTGCAAGGCGACCAGGTGATGAAAACCCATCACATGCCCCCTCGTGGCGAGCACGGCGAAGGCTCTGACTACGGGCGCCTGGACATGGCGGTCATTCACCACCTGTGATGCGCCCCCCTGGCGGTCGGCAGGTTATGCTGTCGGCAATCAGGGGGAGTTACCTATGCACATTTACAAAGTGGGGGGCGCAGTACGCGACCGCCTACTCGGCCGCCCGGTCACCGATATCGACTGGCTCGTGGTAGGCGCCACGGTTGAAGACATGCTCGCCAAAGGGTTCCGCCCGGTTGGCGCCGACTTTCCGGTGTTCCTGCATCCCGAGACCGGCCAGGAATATGCGTTGGCCCGTACCGAGCGCAAGAGCGGCAGGGGCTATGGCGGGTTCACCTTTCACGCAAGCCCGGACGTCACACTCGAGGAAGACCTGATACGCCGCGACCTGACCATCAACGCGATGGCGGAGGACGCGGACGGCACTCTCTACGACCCTTATCAGGGCAAGGCCGACCTTGATCGGCGCCTGCTTCGCCACGTTTCGCCCGCGTTTGCCGAAGATCCACTGCGCGTGCTGCGCGTCGCTCGTTTTGCAGCGCGTTATGCGCCGTTGGGCTTCAAGGTGGCCGACGACACGCTGGGCTTGATGCAGCACATCAGCGCTTCGGGTGAACTGCTGGCGTTGACGGCAGAACGCACCTGGAAGGAAATCGAGCGGGCATTGATGGAGGCGCACCCCCAGGTGTTCTTCGAAGTCCTGCGAGCATGCAATGCCCTGCACGTGCTGCTGCCGGAACTGGAGCCTCATCTCCAGACCCTGGTCGCACTGGAACAGGCAGCCCGGCATCAACTTGCGTTGCCCGTACGCTGGGCCTGTCTGCTGCATCCTTTACCCACCGCGTCGATCAAGGCGCTCAATCAGCGCCTGAAGACCCCGCGGGAATGCCAGGACCTGTCGATGCTGACCAGCCAGTGCCTGGAGCAGGCCAACCAGGCCTTAGAGCTGCCTGCCCAGACGCTGCTGGATCTGTTGCAAACGTTCGACGTTTACCGCAGGCCGCAGCGTTTCGAGGACTTTCTAGCAGCCTGTCGGGCGATCGCGCAGGGCAACGGGCAGACAGACTACCGGCAGGCAGACTACCTGCAAGGGGCTATGGCCGCTGCCCGGGCCGTAGATGTAAAGCCGCTGGTTCAGGCTGGTTTCACCGGCCAGGCGCTGGGTGAGGCCTTGAAAAATGAGCGCTTGCAGGCGCTCGATGCCTACAAGGGCAGCTAGCTACGATGCCGCGCAGCTCACGCTCGACCTGCGCGGCAACCGCAGCAGCAGCTGATGGCCGACCTGCTGGGCATTGTGTGCGACGGTATGATCCTCAGGCAGGCGTCAGTTGCAACCCGCGCCACTCGAAGGCAACGGGCGCCAGGACCTGATCGATCTGCGACTCTTGCCACACCTGCGCCATGGTTTTGCCTACACCCGGGTGCACCAGATCAGGCGCCAGCAGCGACAACGGCCACAGCACGAAGGCATTTTTCAGAATCTCAGCCCGGGGCAGCACCAGCCCGTCGAAAGTGCCATGCAGGTCGTCATACATCAGCACGTCGATATCCAGCGGCAGGCCGAGTCGATCAGGGGCATACCGGCCATTGTCGGCCTCGATGAATTTCAGCCGCCGGTCCAGTTCGATCAGCGGCAACGTCGTCTGTCCGGTCACCACGAAATTGATGAACGGCCCGCTCTTGATGCCCACCGCCTGGCTTTCGAACGCGGGCGAGCAACGCATGTCGGTCAGAATGGCCGCCAGCGCATCGAGGCCGGCACACAGGTGGGTGTGCCGATCGACGTTGCTGCCAAGGCCCAGGTATACCGTGCTCAGAGACATCCGCGCTCGATCTCCACGCCAACACCACCGCGCGCTGCCGGCACTGCGCCCGGCTTGGTGAGCTTCAAGCGCACCCAGGGGATGCCGAACTCGTCCATCAACACGGCAACCAGGCGCTCGGCGAAGGTTTCGACCAACTCGAAGCGTGCCTGCTCGGCGAACCCTTGGATGCGCGTCGAAACGCTCGCGTAATCGAGCGCCAGGGCAAGGTCGTCGCCCGCGGCCGCAGGCCTGTTATCCCAGGCGAAGCTCAGGTCAAGACGCAGGCACTGGCGAATATCCCGCTCCCAGTCATAGGCACCGATCACGGTATCGACTTCCAGGCCTTCGATGAACACTCTGTCCAAGCACTTCTCTCCACAGCACGACAAGGGCGACTGGCGCCGTTAGAATCAGGGCGTCCTCGCCCGGAATAGTTAGCATGTTTTGGTTACTGGCGCTGCTCGCCTACCTGCTCGGCTCGCTGTCCTTCGCCATTGTCCTGAGCCGCCTTGCGGGCAGCCCGGACCCGCGTTGCAGTGGTTCGGGCAATGCCGGCGCTACCAACATGCTGCGCCTGGCAGGGCGCAAGATGGCGATCCTGACCCTGCTTGGCGACCTGTGCAAGGGGCTGTTGCCGGTAATGCTCGCCCGCCTTGCCGGGCTGGACCTGCACGCGCAGGCCTGGATCGGTATCTGTGCAGTGCTGGGCCACCTGTTCCCCGTGTACTTTCGCTTTCGCGGTGGCAAGGGCGTGGCGACCGCGGCTGGCATGCTGGTCGGCCTGTACTTGCCTGCCGCATTGCTGGCCATCGTTGCCTGGGTGCTGACCCTGTACCTCACTCGTACCAGCTCCCTGGCGGCGCTGATCGCTACACCGCTGACCCTGCCATTGCTGGCCTGGCGCCAGCCCGAGGCCCTGCTGCCGATGACGGTACTGACCGTCCTGATCGTATGGCGCCATCGCAGTAACCTGCGTGATCTGTTTGCAGGCCGCGAGCGGCACTTCTGACCCTACAGGGGCGGCAACTGCTCCATCGGCCAGCGCGCCTGCACGCTGATCGCCAGGTCTTGCTGCTGCCCCGCCAGCAGCCGCTGGCAGCCGGCATAGGCGATCATGGCCCCATTGTCGGTGCAGAACTGCGGACGGGCGTAATAGACATTGCCCTTGATGTTGCCGAGCATGTCTTCCAGCGAAGCGCGCAGGGCCTTGTTGGCGCTGACCCCCCCGGCAATGACCAACCGCTTGAGGCCCGTCTGCTTGAGTGCCCGCTTGCACTTGATGGTCAAAGTCTCTACCACCGCCTGCTGGAACGCCAGGGACACGTCGCAACGGGTTTGTTCGTTGTCGTCACCAGCCTCCCGGCACTGCTGCCAGGTATTGAGGGCGAAGGTTTTCAGGCCACTGAAGCTCATTGCCAGGCCTGGCCGATCGGTCATCGGCCGAGGAAACACGAACCGACCCGGTGTGCCGCGCTCGGCAAGCCGGGCAATTTCCGGCCCACCAGGGTAGTTCAGGCCGATGAGCTTGGCGGTCTTGTCGAACGCCTCGCCGGCCGCATCGTCCAGGCTCTCGCCCAGCAATTCGTACTGACCAATGCCATCGACGCGCACCAGCTGGGTATGACCGCCGGAAACCAACAAGGCGACGAACGGAAACGCCGGCGGGTTTTCTTCCAGCATGGGCGCCAGCAAGTGACCTTCCATGTGGTGTACACCGATCGCCGGGATGTCCCAGGCAAAGGCCAGGGCCTGGGCGCAGGAGGCACCGACCAGGAGTGCGCCGACCAGCCCGGGGCCTGCGGTATAGGCGATGGCGTCGATTTCGGTGGCCACGCAACCCGCTTCGTCCAGCACTTGGCGAATCAGCGGCAGCATGCGCTTGACGTGGTCGCGCGACGCGAGTTCGGGCACCACGCCGCCAAACACGCGGTGCAGGTCGATCTGACTGAACAGCGCATCGGCCAGCAGGCCCCGTTCACTGTCGTATAATGCGACGCCGGTTTCGTCGCAGGATGTTTCCAATCCCAGTACTAGCATGGGCTCGTCCCTTGTGGGGGCTGAATTCGAAGGCGCGCATGATAGTCCCCGTGCAAGGTGCCGACCAGCGGTTTTCGATCAGAGGCTTTGCATTCCGGCTTGCTAAGGGTTAACATCCGCAACCCTTGAAAACCGACGTTCTCCAGCACACCTTTGTTTTGCCAGGAGCGCGTCTACCCCGGTAATGAATTAAGGTAGCCCTGGATGCCAGCCGTCAAAGTTAAAGAGAACGAACCCTTCGACGTAGCTCTGCGTCGTTTCAAGCGCTCCTGCGAAAAAGCCGGTGTACTGGCTGAAGTTCGTAGCCGCGAGTTTTACGAGAAGCCGACCGCAGAGCGTAAGCGTAAGGCAGCTGCCGCTGTCAAACGTCACGCCAAGAAAGTTCAGCGCGAACAGCGCCGCGCCGTTCGTCTGTACTAATACAGACGTTCATCGCAAAGCTTCTGCCCTGCCCGGTTAACCACCGGGCGATGGCAGTGGTCGTTTCAAACTTGAGCAGCTTGCTCAAGGCTCCATGCACATGTTCAAGCACCGTGCATGTGGGCAACCTGCCTGAAACGTCAGAACTGGTCATTGTGTTGTAGGCCAGGCGTGCACGTCCGACTGACGGGCCTCATGGGCCGGCGACGGGCACTTATTCCCCGCATAGCTTCAAGCATCACCCGCTGCATTCGGCGCGTGAGCGATTAGACTTGCCAGTTGCCAGATTGACGAGACTGCCATGGCCGGGCTGATTCCCCAGAGTTTTATCGACGACCTCATCAACCGCCTCGACATCGTCGACGTGGTCAGCTCCCGTGTCCAACTGAAAAAAACCGGCAAGAATTATTCTGCCTGTTGCCCGTTCCACAAGGAAAAGACCCCCTCCTTCACCGTGAGCCCCGACAAGCAGTTCTATTACTGCTTTGGTTGCGGCGCCGGTGGCAACGCCCTTGGCTTCGTCATGGACCACGACAACCTGGATTTCCCCCAGGCCGTCGAGGAACTGGCACGAGCGGCAGGCATGGAGGTCCCGCGCGAGCAAGGCCGGCGCGACCAGAAACCGCGCCAGCCGACCGACTCACCGTTGTATCCGCTGCTGGACGCCGCCTCGGAGTTCTACCGCCAAGCCCTGCGCAGTCACCCGACCCGCAAGGCAGCGGTGGAGTACCTGAAAGGCCGCGGTTTATCCGGCGAAGTGGCGCGCGACTTCGGCCTGGGTTTCGCGCCGCCTGGCTGGGACAACCTGCTCAAGCACCTGGGTGCCGACACGCTGCAGCAGAAGGTCATGATCGATGCCGGCCTGCTGATCGAGAATGCCGAGACCGGCAAACGCTACGACCGCTTCCGCGATCGGGTGATGTTTCCGATTCGCGACAGCCGTGGCCGCATTATCGCCTTCGGCGGCAGGGTGCTAGGTGACGACAAGCCCAAGTACCTGAACTCTCCCGAAACGCCTGTGTTCCACAAGGGCCAGGAGCTGTACGGGCTGTACGAGGCCCGCAAGCACAGCCGCAACCTCGACGAAATCATCGTGGTCGAGGGCTACATGGACGTGATTGCCCTGGCCCAGCAGGGCTTGCGCAACGCCGTGGCCACCCTGGGCACCGCCACCAGCGAAGAGCACCTCAAGCGCCTGTTTCGCGTGGTACCGAGCGTACTGTTCTGCTTCGACGGCGACCAGGCCGGGCGCAAGGCGGCCTGGCGGGCGCTGGAGTCCGCCCTGCCGAACCTGCAGGACGGCCGTCGCGCGCGTTTTCTGTTCCTGCCTGAAGGTGAAGACCCAGACAGCCTGGTCCGCGCCGAAGGCACCGATGCCTTCATGGCCCGCATCAACCAGCACGCGCAACCATTGGCTGACTACTTCTTCGAGCAGCTGAGCATCGAGGCAGACCCTCGCTCGCTCGAAGGCAAGGCGCACATGGCCACCCTGGCTGCACCGTTGATCGAAAAAATCCCGGGTGCCAACCTGCGTCAACTGATGCGCAACCGCTTGCGGGAAATCACCGGGCTCGATCCGCAGCAGGTTGAACAACTGGCGCAACAGGCCCCCGCGGCGCCCAGCGCAGACTACGACCCAGGCTATGACTACGATGCCATGGTCAGCTACACGCCTGATTACGCCGACATGCCGCAGCCCGATTATGCTGGCGCTCATCAGGAACAGGCCTGGACGCCCAAAAAGGCCGGCGGCAAGAAAGCCTGGAGCGACAAACCCTGGGACAAGCATCGCAGGGGCGGCAAGCCGTGGCAGCGTGACGAGCCTGCGCCCCGCGTGCCGGCACCGGTCGAACCGCCTACGCTGGCGGCGCTGCGCACGCTGTTGCATCACCCGCTCCTGGCCGGCAAGGTGGAAGACGCTAGTCATTTTGCCGACGAAGAACAGCTCTACAGCCAACTGCTGGTGGCATTGATCGAAGCTGCACAGAAAAATCCTGGGCTAAGCTCAATGCAGTTGATCGCACGCTGGCATGGCACCGAACAAGGTCGCCTGCTGCGGGCGTTGGCGGAGAAGGAATGGCTGATCGTGGCCGACAACCTTGAACAACAGTTTTTCGACACCATTACTAGCTTGTCCGCTCGCCAACGTGAGCGAAGCCTGGAACAACTGCTCAGGAAATCCCGTCAAAGCGAATTGACCAGCGAGGAAAAAACCCAGCTTCTCGCCTTGTTGAGCCGGAATGTTCCCGCACAAAACCCGACCTCATCTGGCGCGTGAGGTCCATGCTCGGGTATAATCCTCGGCTTGTTTTTTGCCCGCCAAGACCTTCAGTGGATAGGGTGTTATGTCCGGAAAAGCGCAACAGCAGTCTCGTATCAAAGAGTTGATCACCCGCGGTCGTGAGCAGGGCTACCTGACTTACGCGGAGGTCAACGACCACCTGCCTGAGGATATTTCAGATCCTGAACAGGTGGAAGACATCATCCGCATGATCAACGACATGGGGATCAACGTATTCGAGAGTGCTCCGGATGCGGATGCCCTTCTGTTGGCGGAAGCCGACACCGACGAAGCCGCGGCCGAAGAAGCCGCTGCTGCGTTGGCGGCAGTTGAGACCGATATCGGCCGCACGACCGACCCAGTACGCATGTACATGCGTGAAATGGGTACTGTCGAGCTGCTGACCCGCGAAGGCGAGATCGAAATCGCCAAGCGGATCGAAGAAGGCATTCGTGAAGTCATGGGCGCCATCGCCCACTTCCCGGGCACTGTCGATTACATTCTCGGCGAGTACGACCGCGTCACCACCGAAGGTGGCCGCCTGTCGGACGTCCTCAGTGGTTACATCGATCCTGATGACAACATCGCTGCACCGACAGAGGAAGTGCCGATTCCAGGCACCAAGACTGCCGCTGCGAAGGAAGAGTCCGAGGACGAGGAAGAAGAGTCTGACAGCGACGACGAGGAAGAGGCCGAAAGCGGTCCGGACCCTGTCGTTGCAGCTCAACGCTTCGGCGCGGTCTCCGATCAGCTTCAGGCCACCAACAAGGTCCTGAAGAAGAACGGCCGTGATCACAAGGAAAGCATTGCTGCCCTGCAGGCACTGGCCGATCTGTTCATGCCGATCAAGCTGGTCCCCAAGCAGTTCGAAGTGCTGGTCGAGCGTGTTCGCAGCGCACTGAGCCGCCTGCGTCAGCAAGAACGCGCCATCATGCAGCTGTGCGTGCGTGATGCCCGTATGCCGCGTGCCGACTTCCTGCGCATGTTCCCCAGCAACGAAACCGACCAGACATGGAGCGGTGACCTTGCCAAGCGCAACACCAAATGGGCTGCGGCCCTGGGTGAAAAGGACGCAGCCATCGTTGCGTGCCAGCAGAAACTGATCGACCTTGAGACCGAAACCGGCCTGACCGTTTCCGAGATCAAGGAAATCAACCGTCGCATGTCGATTGGCGAAGCCAAGGCTCGCCGCGCCAAGAAAGAAATGGTCGAGGCCAACCTGCGTCTGGTGATCTCCATCGCCAAGAAGTACACCAACCGTGGCTTGCAGTTCCTGGACCTGATTCAGGAAGGCAACATCGGCTTGATGAAGGCTGTGGACAAGTTCGAATACCGTCGCGGTTACAAGTTCTCGACCTATGCCACCTGGTGGATTCGTCAGGCGATCACCCGCTCCATCGCCGACCAGGCACGCACCATTCGTATTCCGGTGCACATGATCGAAACGATCAACAAGCTCAACCGCATTTCCCGGCAGATGCTGCAGGAAATGGGTCGTGAGCCGACCCCGGAAGAGTTGGGCGAGCGCATGGAAATGCCTGAGGACAAGATCCGCAAGGTACTGAAGATCGCCAAAGAGCCGATCTCCATGGAAACCCCGATCGGTGACGATGAAGATTCGCACCTGGGTGACTTCATCGAGGACTCGACCATGCAGTCCCCGATCGACGTGGCCACGGTCGAAAGCCTCAAGGAAGCGACCCGCGATGTGTTGTCGGGCCTCACTGCACGTGAAGCCAAGGTGCTGCGCATGCGTTTCGGCATCGACATGAACACCGACCACACCCTCGAAGAAGTGGGCAAGCAGTTCGACGTGACCCGCGAGCGGATCCGTCAGATCGAGGCGAAGGCGCTGCGCAAGCTGCGGCACCCGACTCGAAGCGAGCACTTGCGCTCCTTCCTCGACGAGTGATGACCAACCCCGGCCCAGGCCGGGGTTTTTTCTGGGCTTCGTATACCGCTGGCCATCCGTCTCCAAGGCCCTGTTTAGCCTGAAAAAATCTCCCTGACACTCATCCCAGAGCTTATTGGCCGTCTACACTCGACTCAGACCATTTGAATGCGAGAGGCCGCTATGCCCCTGATGCCGGCCATCCTGCTGGTGGCCCTGAGCCTGTGGACCACAACGGGCGTTGCGCAAGTGCAACAACCAAGTCCGGTCGCCGAGTACGTTGCCGTAGCGGTACCCGGCCAGACCACGGCGCAACCCGCCCCCCCGCAAGCCTCCGCACAACACGGTACTGCGCGCATGTTCTGGTCCGATCTGGTGGTGTATGGCGTACCCACCGTTTTGTTGCTGGTACTGGTGCTGGCCACGGTCATGCGTATCAACCGGCGCCTGAGTTCCGAAATCTCCCGGCGCATCGCATTGGAGCAGGAGCTGCGCAGCAGCGAATACCACTACCGTGGCCTGGTCGAGAGCCTTTCAGCCATCGCCTGGGAAGCGGACGTAAACGATTTCACGTACAGCTATGTATCGCCCCATGCCGAGGACCTGCTCGGCTACCCGCTGAGCAACTGGCTAAAGCCCGGCTTCTGGCGCAGCATCGTGCACCCTGACGATGCGCTATGGGCCCAGGCCTACTGCGAAAGCGAAACTGCTGCCGGGCGCGACCACAGCCTGGATTACCGGGTAATTCGTGCCGACGGCCAAGCGTTGTGGGTACGCAACATCGTCAGCATGATCAAGCACGGCCACCAGCCCGTCATGCGCGGCCTGATGATCGACATCAGCGAAACCAAGCGCACCGAAGACGCGCTGCGTCTGTCCGAGCAGAAGTTTGCCTCAGTGTTCCAGCAGTGCCCGGACATCTTGCTGATCGCTCGCCACAGCGATGGCTGCCTACTGGAGGTCAACGAAGCGTTCGAAGAGCAGATAGGCCTGACGCCTGGTCAGGTCATCGGCCGGACGGCGACCGAGCTCAATCTATGGGCAGTCGAGGGTTCAGGGCCTCGCCTACTGGAGCGCCTGCACCTGGGCGGCATCCGTAACCTGGAAATGAGTTTCAGGCGTAGCAACGGCCAGTTGTTCACAGGGCTTACGTCCGCTGAAACCTTCGAACTCGACGGCACGCCTGCGCTGGTGGTCGCCGTACGCGACATCAGCCAGCTCAAGGAAACCCAGCAGCAGCTGCAGATTTCTGAGGAAAAGTTCGCCAAGGCGTTTCATGCCTCCCCAGACGGCCTGTTGCTGTCCCGTCAGCACGATGGCTTGCTGCTGGAGGTCAACGACGGGTTTTGCCGCCTTACCGGCTACGCCCTGCACCCCACCCTGGACCAGACGTCGCTCGACCTTGGCATCTGGGTAGACCTCAACGAGCGCAAGCGCCTGCTCGACCAGCTCAACCGAGAGGGCTTCGTACGCGACTTCACCTGCCATATCCGCCGTAGCGACGGGCAGATTCGCCTATGCGAATTGTCTGCGCGCCCGCTGCCAATCGCCGGCACCGACTGCATGTTGACCATCGCCCGGGACATCACCGAGCGCCACCTGATGCAGGAAAAACTGCAACTGGCCGCCACGGTGTTCGAAAACACCGCCGAGGGCGTGCTGATTACCGACATCGACCAGCGCATCAGTGCGGTGAACCGTGCTTTCAGCGAAATCACCGGGTACAGCGAGATCGAAGCGCTGGGCCAAACCCCTCGCCTGCTCGCCTCGGGCCAGCATGACAGCGCCTTCTACGCTGCCCTGTGGCATCAACTGACCGATGAAGGACACTGGCAGGGCGAGATCTACAATAAACGCAAGAACGGCGAGCTGTACCCCAGCTGGCTGACCATCAGTGCCGTGCGCAATGCCGAGCGCGAGATCACGCACTTCGTAGCGGTGTTCGCCGACATCTCCAGCATCAAGCATGCCCAGGCCGAACTGGACTACCAGGCACATCACGACCCTCTCACTGGCCTGCCCAACCGTACCCTGTTCGAAAACCGCCTCCAGGCCGTGCTGACCTGTGGACAACTGTCCAACCGCCAGGGCGCCGTGCTGTTCCTGGACCTGGACCGTTTCAAGCATATCAACGACAGCCTTGGCCATCCGGTAGGCGACCTGCTGCTCAAGGGCATCGCGCAGCGTCTCAAAGAGCAGGTGCGCGATGTGGACACCGTGGCGCGCTTGGGGGGCGACGAGTTCATCATCCTGCTGCCCGGCCTGCACAAGCCCAGTGACGCGAGCACCATCGCCAACAAACTGCTGGCGTGTTTCAACGCCCCCTTCCAGGCCGGCGAGCATGAGTTCTTCACCAGCGCCAGCATTGGCATAAGCCTCTACCCACACGACGGCAGCGATGTCGCCACGCTCATCCGCAACGCCGATGCCGCCATGTACCGTTCCAAGGCCAAGGGACGCAACCGGGTGGAAGTCTATACCCGCGACCTGACCGCCCAAGCCAGTGAGCGTGTCGCCTTGGAGCACGAACTGCGCCGGGCCATCGAACGCAACGAGATGAGCCTGTGCTTCCAGCCCAAGCTCAGCCTGCAAACCCAGACACTGGTCGGTGCCGAAGCCCTGATCCGCTGGAGCCACCCGACGTTTGGCGAAGTGCCACCGGAGCATTTCATTCACCTGGCAGAGGAAAACGGCACCATCCTGCAACTGGGTGAATGGGTACTGGAACAGGCCTGCCGCCAAATGCAGGCCTGGAAACAGCGGTACGAACCCTTTGGTCCGCTGTCGATCAACCTGGCCGGCGCGCAACTGCGCCAACCCAACCTCGCACGGCGCATCGAGGTATTGCTCAGGCAACACCAACTCAAGGCCGGCGACCTGCAGCTGGAGATCACCGAGAACTTCATCATGAGCCAGGCCGAAGAAGCCCTGGCGGTGCTGCACCAGTTGAAGAAATTGGGCGTGCAACTGGCGATCGACGATTTCGGCACCGGTTATTCGTCGTTGAGCTACCTCAAGCGGCTGCCGCTGGACATCCTCAAGATCGACAAATCCTTCATCCGCGGCCTGCCCGACGACCCCCACGATGCCGCCATCGCCCGCGCCATCATCGCGCTTGGCCGCAGCATGCAACTGACCATCATTGCCGAAGGCGTCGAGAACCAGGCCCAGCAGCGTTTTCTGGCTACCGAAGGCTGCGAGCAGATCCAAGGCTACATCGTCAGCCTGCCCTTGCTGCCGGAGGAATTCGCTGCGCGGTTTCTTCGCATAGCACTAACGGATCTTTCGGATGGCACAGGTGCGAAACCCTCGTTATAATCGCGCCTCCTACTGAGGGCCTATAGCTCAGTTGGTTAGAGCAGAGGACTCATAATCCTTTGGTCCACGGTTCGAGTCCGTGTGGGCCCACTATATTCAAAGCCGCGCTTAGCGCGGCTTTCGGCTTTTTGGGTCGGCGGCGCTAGCAGCAAGGCTATCGTGGCTCAGGCCAGCAAGCGGTCGATCAACGCCTGCTCGTCATCATCGAGAGGCTGATCCTCGTAGAGCTTGTCGGAAGCCGCGACCAGCGCCTGGCCCTCGACCTCACGCCCAGTATCACCATATACATGCCCAAGGTTCTCCAGCGATTGCAGGTTACCGTGCAGAGAGAACGAGATCAGGTACCAGCGCTCGGCCGCCTCCAGCTCGCCCAAACGGTGATAGGCCACAGCCAGGTTGTGCTGGGCGTAGACGTGGTCGGATTGCAGGGCCTGCAACAACGCCTGCTTGGCCTGCTGATAATCTTCGAGCTGCAAGTACAGAAGGCCAAGATTGTTGTAGCCGTCGACATTGCCCAACTCGGCCGCGCGCCGGTAGGCCTGCTCAGCCTGCGGATAACGCTCGGCATGCAGATGGACGTCGCCGAGCAGGTTCAGCGCCTCGGGATGATCATGGCGCACGGCGTTGTTGAGGTGCTCGACGGCGGCATCGTGATCGCCATCCTGGTAGGCCATGCTGCCAAGGTAGAAGTGGCTACGGGCACAATCGTACTCGGCGGCTTTCTGGAAGTACTGGCGGGCGGTGTCGTGATCACCCTCCTGAAAGGCCATGCTGCCGAGGTTGTAGTGGCTGCCCGGATAATCGTGCTCGGCAGCCCTCAGGAAGTGTCGGCTGGCGACCTCGTGATTACCGTCCTGGTAGGCCATGATGCCCAAGTTGTAGTGGCTGCCGGGATAGTCACGATCAGCGGCCCTCTGGAAGTGTCGATGGGCATCGGCGCGATCGTCACGCGCCAGGCTCACCGCGCCAACGCCATTCATCCAGCGCGGGTCGTCGGGACACGCTTTGGCAAGGTTTTCGAAGCACTCCTGCGCGGTGTCCAGATCCTGCTCTCGGAACGCCGCCCAGCCCTGGTCATTAAGCGCAGTCGCCTGCTCGGCACTGAGCGTTTTCTTGTTCATGAACCACATAGTGTTTCCTGCCTTGCGAGGGCCTCCCATTCTAGAGGCGTGTATAGAAGCCAACAAGACGATGCTCTGCTGAGCAGGTTTGAACCAGCCTCTGCGAAATCGCGCAGTTGTGCGGCTTTTTTTCATCTTCATATCGGCGTTATGGACCCAATGCCCGCGTTGAAACCACTCATGAGGCCGCTTTTTTCCCTCCATTCATTAGACAGTGAGCCGAATAGCCGGCATTATCGGCTCACTGAATGAGCCGAATAGGCTCGCTAATCGGCTCACGTGAACGCTACCCATGAACGACCCGCAATGGATCTGGCAGCAGCCCGATTGGCCAGCGTTTACCTGGCAAACTGAAACACTTGCCCCGCTGCTGCGCGCCTGCGGCCAGGTACAAGGCCGTCTATTGGGGATGCTCGATGCCGTAGGGCATGACACTGAAGTGCAAAGCAGCCTGGATGCCCTGCTGCAGAACATCGTCACGTCTTGCGCCATCGAAGGCGAGCAACTGAATGTGGGTTCCGTGCGCTCATCGCTGGCGCGGCGCTTAGGGTTGAACGAAGAAAGCCAATCGACCACACCACGCTCCGAAGGCCTGGCAGCATTGCTGCTCGATGCCACTCAGGGGTATCAACAAACGCTGGACACAGAACGGCTCTTCATTTGGCACCGTTGGTTGTTTCCAAGCGATGACCCGTTGCTGGCGAGACCTCTGCACATCGGCACACTGCGCGGCGATGAGCCCATGCAGGTGGTGTCCGGCCGGATCGACCGCCCGACAATCCATTTCGAAGCGCCTCCGCGGACGGGATTGGAAACACAACTGGCGGACTTTCTAGCGTGGTTCGAGCGCAGTCGCAGCGATGCGAGCCTGGATCCTTTCTTGCGTGCAGGTATCGCGCACCTCTGGTTCGTTACCCTACACCCGTTCGATGACGGTAACGGCCGTCTTACCCGTGCGCTCACCGACTTGGCATTGGCGCAGGGTGAACGACAAACCATCCGTTTCTATGCGATGTCCGCGAGCATTCTCGACGACCGTGCCGGTTATTACCGTATCCTGGAAGCCAGTCAGAAAAGCGGACTGGATATCACCCGTTGGCTGTATTGGTTCCTCACCACCTTGCTCAACAGCCTGGAAAAGGCTCTTGTACGTATTGATCGGGTACTGGCAAAGGCGCGATTCTGGCAGGTGCACCGCGGCCAGGGGTTATCAGCAGAGCAGGTAAAAGTACTCAACCGTCTGCTCGACGGTGGCGAGCGCGGCTTCGAGCAAGGCATCAGCGCGGCGCAATACCAAGCCGTGGCGAAGGTATCCAAAGCCACTGCGACTCGCCACCTCAGTGACCTCCTGGAAAAAGGCTGTATCGAACGCCTGCCCGGAGGCGGCCGCAGTACCCGTTATCAAATAGCACAGCGAGCCCCAAGAAAAGGCTGAGCGCACTCGTGCACGCCTCCTTGCCCCCACCCACCCAGGCTAGCTAGGCTACCTCCCCACTTCCCGTCGCCGAGCCACGCCATGCCAGACCCCCGCCTGTTCGCCCTGGATGAAATCGACCGCCAGCTGATCGCCCTGTTGCAGATCAATGCCCGTGAAAGCGTGGCCATGCTCGCGCGCCAGTTGGGCATCGCTCGCACCACGGTCAACTCGCGGCTCGAGCGGTTGGAGAAGAACAAGGTGATTTCCGGTTACGGCGTGCGCTTGGGGCAGCAGGTGATGGGCGGTGGGCTGCAAGCGTATGTGGGCATCAAGGTGCAGCCACGCTCGGGCAAAGAGGTCGTCAAACGGCTAAGCGCGATGGCCGCTGTGCGGCAGTTGTGCGCGGTGAGCGGCGAATTCGACTACGTGGCCTGGCTGCAGACGGAGTCACCGGAGCTACTGGACCAGTTGCTGGACCGGATCGGCAACGTCGAGGGCGTCGAAAAAACCACCACGTCGATCATCCTCAGCAGCAAGGTGGATCGCGGTCAGGCGCTTTGATACCCGCGTTCGTAAACATGAGTTCGTCAAAGTGCTCATCAAACACGTCACTATGACCAACCCTGAGACATTTCGACCTCATTCTGCTTCTTAATAACGAAATGCCCCCTCTCTAAAATGACCACCAGACGTCTCCTATACTCAGGCTCAGCACATCGCGCAGCCGCTCTGGCAAGGTCCTTCAATGAACAAGAACAACCGGCACCCTGACGACGGCAAGAAACCCATCACCATTTTCGGCCCTGACTTCCCATTCGCCTTCGATGACTGGCTGGAGCATCCGGCGGGCCTGGGCACGATTCCGGCGCAACGCCACGGCGAGGAAGTCGCGATCATCGGCGCCGGCATCGCCGGCCTGGTGGCCGCCTACGAGCTCATGAAACTGGGGCTCAAGCCAGTGGTGTACGAAGCCTCGAAGCTGGGTGGCCGGCTGCGCTCGCAAGCCTTCAATGGCACCGACGGCATCGTCGCCGAGTTGGGTGGCATGCGCTTTCCGGTGTCGTCCACGGCGTTCTATCACTACGTGGACAAACTGGGGTTGCAGACCAAGCCCTTTCCTAACCCATTGAGCTCGGCCTCCAGCAGCACGGTGATCGACCTCGAAGGGCAAACCTACTACGCCGAAACCCCTGCCGATCTTCCCAAGCTGTTCCATGAGGTGGCCGATGCCTGGGCTGACGCGCTGGAAAGCGGTGCGCAATTCGCCGATATCCAGCAAGCCATCCGTGATCGCGATGTACCACGCCTAAAGGCGCTGTGGAATAAACTCGTACCGCTGTGGGACGACCGCACCTTCTACGACTTCGTCGCCACCTCGCGTTCGTTCGCCAAGCTCAGTTTTCTGCACCGGGAAGTATTCGGCCAAGTGGGCTTCGGCACAGGCGGTTGGGACTCGGACTTCCCCAACTCGATGCTGGAGATCTTCCGGGTGGTCATGACCAACTGCGACGACCACCAGCATCTGATCGTGGGCGGCGTGGAGCAGGTACCGCAAGGTATCTGGCGCCATCGGCCCGAGCGCTGCGCCCATTGGCCCGAGGGCACCAGCTTGCGTTCCCTGCATGGCGGTGCACCCCGCACCGGGGTCAAGCGGATCCAGCGCGCTGCCGATGGCCGCCTGGCCGTCACCGACAACTGGGGGGACACCCGCCAGTACGGCGCCGTGCTCGCCACCTGCCAGACGTGGTTGCTGACCACCCAGATCGACTGCGAAGAATCGCTGTTTTCCCAGAAAATGTGGATGGCACTGGACCGTACCCGCTACATGCAGTCGTCGAAAACCTTCGTCATGGTCGACAGGCCGTTCTGGAAGGACAAGGACCCGGAAACCGGCCGCGACCTGCTGAGCATGACCCTGACCGACCGCCTGACCCGCGGCACGTACCTGTTCGATAACGGCGACGACAAGCCGGGGGTCATCTGCCTGTCCTATGCCTGGATGAGCGATGCCTTGAAGATGCTGCCGCACCCGGTGGAGAAGCGCGTGCAGCTGGCCTTGGACGCGCTGAAGAAGATCTATCCGAAAACCGACATCGCCGGCCACATCATTGGCGACCCGATCACCGTGTCGTGGGAAGCGGACCCGTATTTCCTCGGAGCCTTCAAGGGCGCCTTGCCGGGTCATTACCGCTACAACCAACGCATGTACGCCCACTTCATGCAAAAGGACATGCCCGCCGATCAACGCGGCATCTTCATTGCTGGCGACGATGTGTCGTGGACGCCTGCCTGGGTGGAAGGCGCCGTGCAGACGTCGCTCAATGCGGTGTGGGGTATCATCAATCACTTCGGCGGGCACACCCACCCCGAGAACCCGGGGCCGGGCGATGTGTTCGACGAGATCGGCCCGATCGCGCTGGCCGACTGACCCAGGAGCTGTCATGCGCATAGCCTTGTTCCAAGCCCTGCCTGGCCCGCTGGATGTGCCCGGCAACCTGCAGCGGTTGCGCGATCAGGCTCAGTTGGCAGCCGGCCAGGGCGCGTCACTGCTGGTTTGCCCGGAAATGTTCCTGACTGGCTACAACATCGGCTCGGCTCAGGTGCAGCAACTGGCCGAAGCCTGCGATGGTCCGTCAGCACAGCACATCGTGCAGACCGCGCGCACCTGCGGTATCGCCATCGCCTACGGCTATCCGGAACGGGATCCGAACGGTGCCGTTTTCAACAGTGTGCAATTGATCGCTGCCGATGGCCGCCGCCTTTGCAACTACCGCAAGACGCACCTGTTCGGCGAGCTCGATCGCACGATGTTCGAGCAGGGGCCGGATCACTTTCCGGTCGTCGAGCTGGACGGCTGGAAAGTCGGCCTGCTGATTTGCTACGACATCGAGTTCCCGGAAAATGCCCGTCGGCTGGCCTTGGCCGGCGCCGAACTGATCCTGGTCCCGACGGCCAACATGCAGCCCTACGACTTCGTTTGCCAGGTGACGGTGCGGGCACGGGCCCAGGAAAACCAGTGTTACCTGGCCTATGCCAACTACTGCGGCGCAGAAGACGCCATCGCCTACTGCGGACAAAGCAGCATCGTCGGCCCGGATGGCGGCGTATTGCGCATGGCAGGCCATGAAGAGTGCCTGCTGCTGGCCGAGCTGGAACAGCAAGCCGTGGTGCAGGGCCGTCGGGCCTTCCCCTACCTCACCGACCTGCGTCAGGCCTTACACGGACGAACGCCCCAGCAGGATCACTGACAGCGCACCGCTTGCAGGCTAGCATGGTCGGACCACACGGAGCCCCCATGCCTGACACCATCCGCCAGCTCACCCTTGCCAACGGCCTGCAGCTCACCCTGCGCCACGCCCCTCGTCTCAAGCGCGCGGCGGCGGCGCTCAGGGTGCACGCGGGCAGCCATGATGCCCCTGCCAAATGGCCTGGGCTGGCGCATTTTCTCGAGCACCTGTTTTTTCTGGGTACAACGCGCTATCCCCTGGAAGATGGCCTGATGCGCTACGTGCAGGCGCTCGGCGGCCAGGTCAATGCCAGTACCCGCGAGCGGGCGACGGACTTTTTCTTCGAAACCCCGCCCACAGCCTTGGCGGGCGGTTTGATGCGGCTGTGCCAGATGCTGGCCGAGCCGGACCTGGCCATCGCCCGCCAACGCGACGAGCGCGAAGTGATCCACGCCGAATTCATCGCCTGGTCGCGTAGCCGCCAGGCCCAGGCGCATCATGCCTTGCTGCAATCCGTGGCGCCGGGGCATCCGTTGCGGGCCTTCCAGGCCGGTAACCGTTATACCTTGCCGCTGCAAGACCCCGCCTTCCAGCGAGCGTTGAGCGAGTTTCACCGAGGCTATTACCAGGGTGGCCAGATGGTGCTGGCGGTGAGCGGCCCTCAGTCCCTGGATGAGCTGGAACAGTTGGCCGTGCAATCCGCTCGACTGTTCGCCAGCGGCGCGCGCGTGTTACAGCGCCCTCCACCCCCATTGGGCACAAGCTGCAACCGGCAACTGTTCGCCCATGAGCAGATGCCGGCCGGCGCTGAGCAGGCCCTGGCGCTGCTGATCAGTTGTCTGAACGACAGTCGCCCCGGCATGTGGCTCGCGGCCGCGCGCCAGCACTGCGGGTTGCAGGCCATCAAGGTGGAAACGCTCTACGCCTTTGCCGGGCAGCTGCTCTGGCACATTGACCTGACGCTGGGCGCCGGTATGCCAACTGGGCAGGCCATGGCCCTGCTGCACGGCTGGTTCGGATACATGCAGAACGCGGATTTTGCGCAGCTCAATCGAGAATTCGGGCGTCTGCAAAAGCGCCGTGAGCACAGCGCCAGCGCCATGGAGCTGGCACGCAGGGACAGCGCAGGGCTTCCCTTCACCGCGCTTGATACACAGGGGCAGCACGCCTTTACTGCGCTTCTGGCGAGCTTGCCGCGTTCGGACCTGGGCCGTTGGCAGTTCCCTTCGAGCGAGCCATTGCTGCACACGCGGTTGCCTGAAACCGGTGAGTGTTCGTTAGCCGGCGGGCTGAGTATCAGCAACGCCTTGCCCACCGCGCGTCAGCACGCCGCCCTACTTATACGCTGGCAGGTGCCCCTTGCTTTGAAGGAATCACTGCATGCTGTTCTGGACCAAGCCCTTGCCCCACTCAAAGCGCGCTGTGAGCGCGCCTCGGTACAGCTACAGTTCAGCAGAGCGGGCCAGGGATGGGAGCTGCGCTGTGCAGGCGTCGCCTCGGCCGTGGTCACCGCCATCGGGATTGCCCTGCCCTTGTTGAAGGCCCCGCCGGCCGACTGTTGGGCTGACCGTGCTGGACCATCCAGTGAACCCATGCCCATCAGGGCATTGCTGGAACAGTTGCCAACCGCCGTGGCAGGCCTCGACGTGCAAGCGGTGGCCGGGTCACGACAGAGCCAGCCCCAACTCGACAGTCTCTGGCAGCAGGCCACCTGGCACGGGCTGGCCGTCGGTTTCGATGCAGATGCACAGCAGGCACTGTCAGCCGTCCTGCAAGGCCTGCCCGGCCATGGCGGCGCGCCTGTTCCCGTTCCGCCGCTCACCCGTCGTTGGTACACGGTGGGCGGGTACGGCAGCGAACATGCCTTGCTGGTGTTCTGCCCTCTGCCAGCGGGCATGGAGGCAGCGGGCAGGCTGCTGGCTCACCTGCTGCAAGGCCCTGTCTATCAACGTCTGCGGGTCGAGCTGCAACTGGGCTATGCGGTGTTCAGCGCCTTGCGCCAGGTGGAGGGGGTGCACGGGCTGATGATCGGCGTTCAATCGCCTCACGCCAGCCCGGACATGATTCTGGAACAGGTGGTCACGCTATTGCGCGAGCGCGTCACGCTGGACGGTCCCTCGCAGCAACTGCTGGCCGATCAGTTCGATGAAGCGGTCATGAGCAATGTCGAGGTTGTGGAGTGGGCCTGGCAGACACACCTGGCTACACAACCCCGGACGCTAGATGACGTACGCAAGGCTATCCTCAACGTGCGGCAGCATGATCTGGAAAGGCTACAGGATGCATTGCTCGATGGGCAGGCGCCCTGGACCTGTCTGGCCAACGCTGCCGCGCCACCTGACTTTCAGCCGCAGCAGCGCGAGATTGTTGCACCTGGTGCAACGCAACTTTCCTGATACACAGTCTTCGGATGAACGGTTTTCTTGTAAGATAGCGCAACCCTGATTCAGGGAACCTCCTGCCTATGGCGGTACCCAAGTAGTAGTCAAGCGTTCCTCAACCCATTCGGAAGGAGTAATCCCATGTGGACCAAACCTGCATACACTGACCTGCGTATCGGCTTCGAAGTCACCATGTACTTCGCCAACCGCTAAGCACGGCTTAGGGTACGACGCCTCGGCCTGCCGGGGCGTTTTCGTTTTTTGGACAAGACTTTCCGCACAGCATAGAGAGCACCCATGTATATCCAGGTTCTCGGCTCGGCCGCCGGTGGCGGGTTTCCGCAGTGGAACTGCAACTGCGTCAACTGCAAAGGCTTCAGGGACGGTACCCTGCGGGCCACTGCCCGCACCCAGTCATCCATCGCCCTGTCAGACGACGGTGTGCATTGGGTGTTGTGCAACGCTTCGCCAGACATTCGTGCACAGCTCCAGGCCTTCGCGCCCATGCAGCCTGCCCGAGGTCTGCGCGATACCGGCATAGACGCCATCATCCTGCTAGACAGCCAGATCGATCACACCACTGGCCTGCTCAGCCTGCGCGAAGGTTGCCCGCACCCGGTGTGGTGCACGGACATGGTTCACCAGGACCTGACCACCGGTTTTCCGCTGTTCACCATGCTCAGCCACTGGAACGGCGGCCTGCAATGGAACCGAATCGAGCTTGAAGGCAGTTTCGTCATCCAGGCCTGCCCTAACCTGCGGTTCACCCCTTTCCCGCTGCGCAGTGCGGCACCGCCCTATTCCCCACACCGCTTCGACCCGCACCCAGGCGACAACCTTGGCCTGCTGGTCGAGGACACCCGCACCGGTGGCAAGCTGTTCTATGCCCCGGGCCTTGGCCAGGTGGACGAGCAGTTGCTGGAGATGATGCAAGGCGCCGATTGTCTGCTGGTCGATGGCACCTTGTGGGAGGACGACGAGATGCAGCGCCGCGGGGTGGGCACGCGTACCGGCCGTGAAATGGGGCACCTGGCCCAGAACGGCGCCGGCGGCATGCTCGAAGTGCTCGACGGCTTTGCGCGCCAGCGCAAAGTGCTCATCCACATCAACAACACCAACCCGATTCTCGACGAAGACTCACCCGAGCGCGCCGAAGTGCTGCGCCGCGGTGTGGAAGTGGCCTTCGACGGCATGAGCATCGAGTTGTAACGGGCCTGCCCGCCACCTCAGCCTTCCAGGAGCCAGCCGAATGAGCGATGCACTGCCAATGTCCCCTGCCGAGTTCGAGCAGGCCCTGCGCGCCAAGGGCGCCTACTACCACATTCACCATCCCTACCACGTAGCCATGTATGAAGGCCGTGCTACCCGTGAACAGATCCAGGGTTGGGTAGCCAACCGCTTCTATTACCAGGTCAACATCCCGATGAAGGACGCCGCCATCCTGGCCAATTGCCCGGATCGCGAGGTACGCCGGGAGTGGATACAGCGCTTGCTCGACCACGATGGCGCACCTGGTGAGGACGGCGGCATCGAAGCCTGGCTGCGCCTGGGCCAGGCGGTTGGCCTTGACCCTGAGCAGTTGCGCTCACAGGAATTGGTATTGCCGGGGGTGCGCTTTGCCGTGGATGCCTACGTGAATTTTGCCCGTCGCGCCAGTTGGCAGGAAGCGGCCAGCAGCTCGCTGACCGAGCTCTTCGCCCCGCAGATCCACCAATCACGCCTGGACAGCTGGCCGCAGCACTACCCCTGGATCGACCCGGCAGGCTACGCGTATTTCCGCACGCGCCTTGGCCAGGCTCGCCGCGATGTTGAGCATGGCCTGGCCATTACCTTGCAGCACTACACCAGCTGGGCTGGGCAGCAGCGTATGCTGGAAATCCTCCAGTTCAAGCTGGACATCCTGTGGAGCATGCTCGATGCCATGAGCATGGCCTATGAGCTGAACCGGCCGCCCTATCACTCCGTCACCCAGGAGCGGGTGTGGCATAAAGGAATCACTCTATGAAATTCGATCGTCAGCAAGTGCCCAGGTGGCGCCAGGGTTACCGCTTCCAGTACGAGCCTGCCCAGAAAGGCCATGTACTGCTCTACCCTGAAGGCATGATCAAGCTCAACGAAAGCGCCAGCCTGATCGGGGGATTGATCGACGGCCAGCGCGATGTGGCAGCCATCATCGACGCACTCCAGCAGCAATTCCCCGATGTGCCGGAAGTGGCCGACGATATCGAGCAGTTCATGGAGGTGGCCCGTGCCGGACACTGGATCGAGCTTGCCTGAGCTACCGCCCACGCCCGAGGTCGGCCTGCCGCTGTGGCTGCTGGCCGAGTTGACCTACCGCTGCCCGCTGCAGTGCCCCTATTGCTCCAACCCCCTGGATTTCGCAGCCCAGGGCCAGGAGTTGAGCACTGCGCAGTGGTTCAAGGTCATGGCCCAGGCCCGCGAGATGGGCGCCGCGCAGATTGGGTTTTCCGGGGGCGAGCCGCTGGTTCGCCAGGACCTCGCCGAGCTGATCGCCGAGGCCCGCCGGCTGGGGTACTACACCAACCTGATTACCTCGGGTATCGGCTTGACCGAGGCGCGCATCGCCGCCTTCAAGCAGGCCGGCCTGGACCATATCCAGATCAGCTTCCAGGCCAGCGACGAGCAGGTGAACAACCTGCTGGCCGGCTCCAGAAAAGCCTTCGCACAGAAGTTGGAAATGGCCCGCGCCGTGAAGGCCCATGGTTACCCCATGGTGCTCAACTTCGTTACCCACCGGCACAATATCGACAAGATCGACCGCATCATCGAGTTGTGCATCGCCCTGGATGCGGATTTCGTCGAACTGGCCACGTGCCAGTTCTACGGTTGGGCGCACCTTAACCGGGTTGGGCTGTTGCCCACCCGTGATCAGCTGGAGCGGGCCGAGCGGATTACCAACGAGTATCGCGACAAGCTCAAGACCGAAGGCAACCCGTGCAAGCTGATCTTCGTCACGCCGGACTACTACGAAGAGCGGCCCAAGGCCTGCATGAACGGCTGGGGCAATCTGTTCCTGACCATCACCCCCGACGGCACCGCCCTGCCATGCCATGGGGCCCGTCAGTTGCCGGTGCAGTTCCCCAACGTGCGTGAGCATGACCTGCGACACATCTGGTATGAGTCGTTCGGTTTCAACCGCTTCCGTGGCTACCAGTGGATGCCAGAACCCTGCCGCTCCTGCGATGAAAAGGAGAAGGACTTTGGTGGCTGCCGCTGCCAGGCCTTCATGCTCACCGGTGATGCCAGCAATGCCGACCCGGTATGCGCCAAGTCGCCCGACCATGGCTTGATCCTCAAGGCCCGCGAGCAGGCGCAAAGCGCCGACCTCGCCATAGATCAGATGACTTTCCGAAATGAACGAAACTCCCGTGTCATCGCCCGAGGCTGAATTCACCGCCGCCCAGGCCGTCGCCGCCGGCACCGATTTCGCCGAACTCAAGGTCGGTGATGCCGGCCTGTTCTGGGTCGAATTTCGGCCGGCCGACGACGCTTGCCGCATCTGGCACTGGCATCATCACCAGGCACGTTGCCTGACCCCGGACGGCTTCAGTGTACGCAGCCGTGTCTACGAATATGGTGGGGGCAGTTTCTGCCTGGGCGGGGACGGCCTCGTGTTCGTCAACGAAAAGGACCAGCAGGTTTACACTCAGCCCTTGGACAACATGCCGCCGCGCGCCCTTACCCAGGACCCCGCCTGCCGCTATGGCGATGTGCAATGGCATGGCGGGCAGGTCCTGGCTGTGGAGGAGCGCCATGGCGAAACCGTGGAGCACCGCCTGGTGGCTTTGGCCGAGGGGACGCGTCAGGTGCTGGCCGAAGGCGCCGATTTCTACGCCGCGCCCACGGTCAGCCCGGACGGGCAGCGCCTGGCCTGGATCGAATGGGACCGCCCGGCGCAGCCGTGGACGGTAACGCGGCTGATGACCTGCCGTCGCGAGGCCAGCGGCCAATGGGGGGCAGCGCAAACGGTAGCAGCGGGCGATGAATCGCTGCAGCAACCTCGCTTCGATACGGCTAACCGTCTGTACTGCCTGTCCGATCGCAACGGTTTCTGGCAGCCGAGGGGTGAGCTTGATGACAGCTGGCAAGCGTTGGCAAGCGAGCCTGCCGACCATGCCGCAGCACCGTGGCAACTGGGCGCCAGTACCTGGCTGGCACTCGGGCCACAGCATTACCTGGCCACTTGGTTCGAAGCAGGTTTCGGGCAACTGGGCCTGCGCACGCCCGATGGTCGCAGCGAGCGGTTCGCCAGCGCCTACACCCGCTTCCGCCACCTGGCCATGGACGCCACCTGCGTGTATGCCATCGCCGCCTCACCCATCAGCCCTGCGGCAGTCATTGCGATTGCCCGTGACACCCATGAAGTGAGCGTACTGGCCGGTGGCGCCGAGGTATTACCGGCGCATCGGATCAGCTTGCCCCAGTCATTTCATTGCGGGGCTGGAGAGGCGCTGGCCCATGGCTTTTTCTATCCGGCTGCCGGCAGTATCAAGCCATCGCCGCTGATCGTCTTCATTCATGGCGGCCCGACCTCGGCCTGCTATCCCGTGCTCGACCCGAGAATCCAGTTCTGGACTCAGCGAGGTTTCGCCGTTGCCGACCTCAACTACCGCGGCAGTAGTGGCTATGGCCGTGAGTACCGCCATGCCCTGCACCTGCGTTGGGGCCAAAGCGATGTAGAAGATGCCTGCTCAGCCGTCGAGCGTCTGGCTGCCGATGGCCTGATCGACAAAACCCAGGTATTCATCCGGGGCGGCAGCGCCGGCGGCTACACCGCTCTTTGCGCACTGGCGTTCACGGACGTATTCCGGGCAGGCGCGAGCCTGTATGGCATCAGCGACCCGGTGGCACTGGCGCGTGCCACGCACAAGTTCGAGGGTGACTACCTGGACTGGCTGATCGGTGATCCGGTCCAGGATGCCGAGCGCTACCGGCAGCGCACGCCGCTGCTGCACGCCGAGCGAATCAAGGTGCCGGTGGTGTTCTTTCAAGGGGAACTGGATGCGGTCGTGGTGCCAGAGCAGACCCGCGCCATGCTTGCAGCGCTCAATGCCAATGGCATCGAAGCCCAGGCACATTTCTACGAGGGCGAGCGGCACGGGTTTCGCAAGGCCCGTAACCTGGAGCATGCGCTCGATCAGGAATGGCGATTCTACTGCAAGGTGCTTGAGCAGCATTGAGCCGGCGGCTCACGGCCATCCGTGAGCCGCACGGAATTCAGCGCCTGGCGATGATGTACACCGCGTGCACGATGCCTGGGATATAGCCCAGCAAGGTCAGCAGAATGTTCAGCCAGAAGGCTCCACCAAACCCCACCTGCAGAAACACGCCCAAGGGCGGCAGAATGATTGCGATGATAATCCGGATAATGTCCATGCGAGTCTCTCCGTAAGGGGTTACATCACAGACTCGCAGCCGCTTGCAGAGGTTCCACAGGCAAAAAAACGCCCAGGGCCGAATGTGACAGGCCCGGGGCGGTGCGCAGAAACGCCAGACGGTTCGGTTTTACGTGGGTGGACTAGGCGGGCATCTTTCGTCCCGAGGCCTGGACCGCATGCAGTCGCGCGAACGCGCGCGAAAGCCTCAACAGCATTTCGTCGACATTGCCGCGGGTCACCGTTAGCGCCGGCGAGAACCGCAGCACATCGGCCTGAGGCGCACCGACCAACAGGCACTCTTGCAATGCCGCACGCTCCAGCGCCCGTGCCAGGGGATCATTGAGCTGCAACGTCCACAACAGCCCACTCCCGCAGACCTGGCCCTGGCCAAAGCGGCCCGCCAGGCGGCTAAGTCCCTCACGTAGATGACGGCCAGTGTCCTGCACGTGCTCAAGGAAGCCTGCATCCAGCACCGTTTTCAGAACTGCCAGGCCTGCTGCGGCCGTCACCGCATTGCTGTACCCGGCATCCGGCAGCCCTGCCAACGGCGCGCAGCAAGCGCTGTTGCGCACCAGCACAGCGGCCAGTGGCACACCCCCACCAAGGCCGGCACCCAGCGCCAAGATGTCGGCTTGCACGCCGTACAGGGTTTCGGCCAGCAACGCACCGCAGCGGCCCATGCCTGTGCGTGCTTCATCAAGGATCAGCAGAATGCCCAGCTCGCGGCACAGGGCCTCAGCGCCCTTGAGGTATTCGGCGGTTGCAAGAACGATCTCACCCTGGCTTTGCAATGGTTCCAACACGATGGCTACCGTGCGCGACTCGACTGCGGCGTGCAGTGCAGCCAGGTCATTGAACGGCACATGGCTCAGATGGGCGTGTTCCGTTTTGCTATGGCTTGCACTGCTGGCCACAGGCGCACCGTACACGTCTTCCCCGCCCTGGCGGGCAACGATAATATGGCCCGCGCCGTGGCGGTGGCGTTCACCCCAGTGGCGAGCCAGGCGAATAGCGGCTTCATGTGCCTGTGCCGCGCTGTCGAAAAGCAGGGCACGTTCACTCCCAGTCGCTTGGCAGAGCTGGTCGCTCAATGCCAGAACGCCCTCGTGCGAGCGCCCCACACCCGGATTGATCAAAGCCTGAGCCTGGTTCGCCACCGCCTTGACGATCGAATCGGGGCTGTGCCCCAGCGTGTTGACCCCGTCGCCTTGGTTGAAGTCCAGACAGGCTTGGCCTTGGTCGTCCCAAAGCCACGCGCCTTGCCCTCTGATGAAAACAGGTGAGTCAGGGGCCTTGGCATCAATACGAGGCCGAGCGCGTGCTGGCTCAGGCAACGTTTCAATCCCGATAGCACGCGCTGGACGGCGAAGGTTGAACAGGTTCATCGAAGTTATGCACGCTTGGATGATGGGCAGGGCTGGAACGGCCTTGGTATGAGTGAAATGCCGTGCCTATGGATAGGGAGTCAGACCGTGGTAAGGATGAGGTCCTTGTGAAGCCTGTAACCCGTTGTTATACCGCGATAGACTAGGCGTCGGATGCCGATTCCGACATTTCGATTTAGCAGTATTTTCAATAAGTAGAACTTATGGATTTTCGCCAACTGCGTTATTTCGTCGCGGTCTACGAAGAAGGCCATGTCGGGCGTGCCGCCGAGCGCCTGTCATTGTCTCAACCGGCCCTGTCCCAGCAGATTCGCCAGCTCGAGCATGGCCTGGACCTGAGCCTGTTCGAGCGCAGTAACAAGCGCCTGCTGCCTACACTGGCGGCGCACACCTTGTACAACCATGCCCTGCCCTTGCTCGATGGCTTGCAAAGGGCCCACGAGGCGATGCGAAACTTCAAGGGGCAGGCACTGCGAACCCTGGCGATCGGCGTCTTGCAAACGGTTCGGCCGAGCCTGGTACCGCAGCTTCTGGAACGACTGCGCAAGGCCCAGCCGCACCTGGTAGTGCAGATCTATGAGTTGTCGGGGTTGGAAATCGAGAAGCGCCTGATCAGCGGCACGCTGGACATCGGCATCAGCTACCTGCCCGCGCGCCAACCTGGGCTGCATGGCGTGTTGTTGTACGAGGACGAATTGCAGTTGGTCATCCCAGCGACCCACCCGCTCAAGGACTTCAAGAAGGTGTCGATCCGCCAGGCGGCGGAACTGCCCATGCTGATGCTGGGCGAGGAATTCCAGATGCGTCAGATCTGGCAGGCACAGCTGGCCAGCCAAGGTCGTCGCCCGCAGGTTCAGGCAGAAATGAATAACATGGCAGGCATTCTCGACAGCCTGTCGCACACCTCACTGGCGACCATCCTGCCGGGGCGGGCCAAGGAAGCCGAACAGGCGCAGCAAGGGCTGCTGTGGAAGCCGTTGAGTGAACCCAGGGTGCCCTTGAAGGTAGGGCTGGTATTCCGTGACGCTCAGCGTCAGCAGGCCTCAATAGAACTTCTGCGTGGCCTGCTCGAAGAAGAGACTGACTTGCGTGGACCGGCGGCTTCGCCACTCGATGCACTGGGCTGAACGTGACGCACAAGAAAAACCCCGCCGAGGCGGGGTTCTTCAGACTGTTTCCCTGTGACATCCGTATCACCCCACCATCCTGGCAGGAAATCCTTCGTCGTCTTCCGTGATCTGTCCTATGCGCTTCCTGCGCAACGTCCATGGAATAAAGATAACCCTGGATCCAATCTGAGAACAGTGGTGAAAAGTCACCACGTGCTGTAGGAAAAGGCTTACAAAGGGTAATCATTCCTATCTCCACCCTTTGTAATGGCGCCCACCCTGAAGCGGGCGCCCTTAGCTACGGCCGTATCAACGTCTGCGCCAGTCCTAGAACTGCTCCGCATCCAGCAGGTACAGCGTTTCGCTACCCGCCTTGACCGAGGCGATGAGCGAGTCGACGCGCGGCAGCAAGCGAGCAAAATAGAAGCGTGCCGTGCCGAGCTTGCCTTGGTAGAACGCTTCATCCCCCTCGCCTGCCAGGGCAGCCTGGGCCATCAATGCCCACATGTAGGCATAGGCGACATAGCCGAAGGCATGCAGATATTCAACCGACGCTGCCCCGATCTCGTTCGGATTGCCCTTGGCTTGTTGCAGCACCCAGTCGGTCACACCGTCCAGCTGGTCGAGCGCGGCGCCTAGTGGAGCGGTAAACGCAGCCATGTCAGCCCCGGCACCGGCAATGAACTGACGCACTTCGTCGGAGAACAACTGGTAGTACGCGCCACCACTGGCCACCACCTTGCGGCCCATCAAGTCCAGCGCCTGGATACCATTGGTGCCTTCGTAGATTTGGGTAATGCGCACATCGCGCACCAGCTGCTCCTGCCCCCATTCGCGGATATACCCGTGCCCACCGAACACTTGCTGGCCGTGAAGGGTGCACTCAAGGCCCAGGTCCGTCAGAAATGCCTTGGCCACAGGGGTCAACAGCGCGACCAATTCTTCGCTGCGCTTGCGTACGGCGCTGTCTTGCGCGTATTTGGCGCTGTCCAGCTGCATGGCCACGTAGCTGGAAAACGCCCGTCCGCCCTCGGTCAGCGCCTTCATGGTCAGCAGCATGCGCCGCACATCCGGGTGCACGATGATCGGGTCAGCAGGCTTTTCCTTGGCTTGCGGCCCAGTCGGCGCACGGCTTTGCAGGCGATCGCGGGCATAGTCGACAGCGTTCTGATAAGAGCGCTCGGCCGAGGCGAGCCCCTGAATACCAACGCCAAGCCGCTCGTAGTTCATCATGGTGAACATCGCGGCCAGGCCCTTGTTGGGCTCCCCAACGATGTAGCCGACCGCCTCGTCGAAATTCATCACGCAGGTGGCCGAGGCCTGGATACCCATCTTGTGCTCGATGGACCCGCAAGTCGCCGGGTTGCGGGCACCCAGGCTGCCGTCGTCGTTGACCAGGAATTTGGGGACCAGAAACAGGGAGATCCCCTTGGGGCCGGCCGGTGCGTCCGGTAGCTTGGCCAGGACCAGATGAATGATGTTCTCGGTCAGGTCGTGCTCGCCACCGGTGATGAAGATCTTGGTGCCGGTCACCCGGTAGCTGCCGTCAGCCTGAGGCTCGGCCTTGGTTCGGATCATGCCAAGGTCAGTGCCCGCATGGGGTTCGGTCAGGCACATGGAGCCTGCCCACACACCTGAATACATGTTCGGCAAATACGTGTGCTTGAGCGCCTCGTCGGCGTGCGCGTTGATCGACAGGCAGGCGCCTGCGGTGAGCATGGGGTACAAGCCGAACGACAGGCTGGCTGCGTTGACCATCTCCTCGACCTGGGCCGATACCGCCTTGGGCATGCCCATGCCGCCGAAGGCTGGGTCACCACCCACGCCTACCCAGCCACCTTGAGCATAGGTGTCGTACGCTTCGATGAACCCCGCGGGCGTATGCACCGCGCCATTGTCCCAGCGGCAGCCTTCCTCGTCGGCAGCGCGGCTGAGCGGTGCGATGCTGCGTGCAGTGACCTTGCCCGCCTCTTCAAGCACCGCCATGGCCGTTTCGGCATCGACCAACTCGGCCAAGCCCGGCAGCTGCGCCCACTGCTGGCCTACGTTGAAGACTTCATTCAGTACGAAGCGCATGTCGCGCAGGGGCGCTTTATATTCAGCCATGACAACCTCTCGCTGGTCAGGACGGGCGGCGATGAGCACCGCAGCACGGGTATTGGAACCAGTGTAACCGAACAACTTTTACGACACATAGGGTCATCAACAGACTGTATAGTCAGCAATGGTCACGCCTCCCGCACCGCTCCACGATGGTTTCTCAGGCCGTGAACCATCAAGCAATTGCGCCCTGCGGCCTTGGCGGCGTAAAGCGCCTGGTCGGCAGCCTTGAGCACCTCATCAACGCTACGGTTGTCGCCCTGCCGCTCGGCCACACCCAGGCTGATGGTCACCGTAACCGTGTCGCCACTGCTGCCCGCGCGGCGCTGGCGCCCGGTGTTGTCATCCAGCGGACGCGCACTTTGGTCACGCAAGTGCATGCCATATCCGGCGATCGCCTCTCGAACCGCTTCCAGATGCGGCACGCACTGCTCGGCCGTCTTGCCCGCGAACACCACGGCGAACTCTTCGCCGCCGTAGCGATAGGCGCGGCCTCCCCCTTTGACCTTGCCAAGCCGGCTGGCGACGAGGCGCAATACCTGGTCGCCGACATCATGCCCGTGGGTATCGTTGAAGCGCTTGAAATGGTCCACGTCGGCCATGGCAATCACATAGGAGCGCCCTAGTCGCTGCAGGCGCTCATTGAGCGCGCGACGGCCCGGCAACCCGGTGAGCTCGTCACGAAACGCCATCTGGTACGCTTCATGGGCGACTGCCGTGGCAATCATCAACATGACCTGACTGCACATGATGTTAAGCGTGAAGGGCAACACGAACGTCTTGGGCAGCATCCAGAAAATACCGATCAGGCCCACGATCAAGGCGCCATGCAGGGGCCTGGGCGCGCGCAGGTACTGCACGACGAGTAACGCCAGCATGCCCATGAACACCGGGTAGGCCAGCTGGATCAGGCTCATCCACTGGCCGTGCAGGACTGGCCAGCGGATTTCCGCCAGGCTGGCCAGCAACGCCTCGGGAAAGCTTTGCTCGAAGCCTGCCGCCACCGCGGCCGTGGCCACCAGCACCGCACACCGGGCGACCAGATCCTGGAGCAGATGCGTGCGCTCCTGCCAGATGCCATAAAGGCCATACAACGCCGGTAGTAACAGGCACACCAGGTGGAAGATCACGGCAGCATCTTCACGAACGCGGCCGTTGTCCCGGTAGAAGTCGGTCTGGGTATCGAGCAGGAAATAGGCGATGTACACCGTGAGCATCAGAAACAGCTCCCGCTGGCGCCTGTATACCGCGCAATAGGCGCCACCCATCAACAGCACGAGGGTTGGCAAAACATTGAAAAGCGACGTGAAGAAAACGCTGAGGTCCTTGACGTAAGCCGCAGCCAAGCCTGCCCCCAGCAAGACGAGCGAGGGTACGAAATGGCTTGCGCGAACAGCGTCAAGGCGAAGCAAGGGCAATTCCAACCTGGCAGACCAATAGTGGCATTGTGCCCTTATTTGATCGGCCATTCACCTGTACACTTGAGCACCTTTGCTATTGGCTTGCGCCAGACATAAAAAAACCGTCTGCCGGAGCAGACGGTTCGCGTACAACCTGAGGTAACTCAGTAAGCCAGGCCGAAGTGTTCTTCGTCCATGGCCATCAGGTTGTCCGCACCGGACAGCATGGCAGCCACATGCGTGCGGGTGCGCGGCAGGATGCGCTGGAAGTAGAAGCGTGCCGTCTGCAGCTTGGCGGTGTAGAACGCCGCTTCACTGGTACCTGCTGCCAGCTTCTCGGCAGCCAAGCGGGCAATGTCGGCCCAGAAGTAAGCCAGGCAGGCGTAGCCGGAGTACATGAGGTAGTCCACCGAGGCCGCGCCAACTTCCTCACGGTCCTTCATGGCGGCCATGCCTACCTTCATGGTCAGCTCACCCCATTCCTTGTTCAACGCAGCCAGGGGCTGAACGAACTCGTTGACGGCTTCGTTGCCTTCCTGCGACTGGCAGAACTTGTGCACGATCTTGGTGAAGCCCTTGAGAGCCTCGCCTTGGGTCATCAGCACCTTGCGGCCCAGCAGGTCCAGTGCCTGGATACCTGTGGTGCCCTCGTACAGCATGGAAATACGGCTGTCACGAACGTTCTGCTCCATGCCCCACTCGGCGATGAAGCCGTGCCCACCGTAAACCTGAACCCCGTGGTTGGCAGCCTCGAAGCCTACTTCGGTCATGAAGGCCTTGGCGATTGGGGTCAGGAACGCCAGCAAGGCATCGGCCTTCTTGCGCTCTTCCTCGTCCTGGCTGTACTTGACGATGTCCACCTGCTTGGCGGTGAAGTACACCATCGCACGGGTGCCTTCGGCGAAGGCCTTCATGGTCAAGAGCATACGACGCACATCCGGGTGGACGATGATCGGGTCGGCGGCCTTCTCAGGCGCCTTGGGCCCGGTCAGCGAGCGCATTTGCAGGCGCTCGCGGGCATACTTCAAGCCACCCTGGAAGGCCACTTCGGCATGGGCCAGACCTTGCAGCGCAGTACCCAGGCGTGCCGTGTTCATGAAGGTGAACATGCAGTTCAGGCCTTTGTTGGCCGGGCCAATCAGGTAACCAGTGGCTGCGTCGAAGTTCATCACGCAAGTGGCATTGCCATGGATGCCCATCTTGTGCTCAAGGGAGCCGCAGCTCACACCGTTGCGCTCACCCGCTGCGCCTTCGGCGTTAGGCAGGAACTTCGGCACGATGAACAGGGAAATGCCCTTGGTACCAGCCGGTGCATCGGGCAGGCGTGCCAGCACGATATGCACGATGTTCTCGGCCATGTCGTGCTCACCGGCCGAAATGAAGATCTTGGTACCGCTGACTTTGTAGCTGCCGTCGGCCTGGGGTTCGGCCTTGGTGCGCAGCATGCCCAGGTCGGTGCCGCAATGGGGTTCGGTCAGGCACATGGTGCCGGTCCACTCACCCGAAACCAGCTTGGTCAGGTAGGTGTGCTGCTGTTCGGCAGTACCGTGGGCCGAGATCGTGTTCATCGCGCCGTGGGACAAGCCTGGGTACATGCCCCACGACCAGTTGGCACCGCCTACCATTTCGCTCAGGGCCAGGCCCAGCGACTCGGGCAGGCCCTGACCACCATGCTCCACATCGTGCGCAAGGCTTGGCCAGCCGCCTTCGACGAACTGCTGGTAGGCTTCCTTGAAACCGGTCGGCGTCTTCACGCCCGCCTCGCTCCAGGTGCAACCTTCCTGATCGCCTACGCGGTTGAGCGGCGACAGTACCTGCTCACAGAACTTCGCACCTTCCTCGAGGATCGCGTCCACCATGTCGGGCGTGGCGTCCTGACAGCCTGGCAGGCTTTGATAGTGCGCCTCGTAGCCGAGCAGTTCGTCACGCACGAAGCGAATATCACGCAGGGGGGCTTTGTAGTCAGGCATGGCGATGAACCTCTAGGTGAGTTCTGTGGGGGACCGGCACACGCGGCAGGGTCTATCAAACAGTTGTTTGAAACTTACGTTTACCGCTGCCGGATGTCAAGAAGGCCCCGCGATGCCATTTACGCCACGAAAAATGACGAATCTGCCATCCGCACACATGCCTGCGTCCCCGCAGGGACGAGGACACTTCGAGCGGAGAAGAGAAAACGAGGCAGTGCAAGCTTCTGAGCGTTGCGTGTCAGGCGAGAACGCGCTATCGACCGTCAGGCATAGGTATCGATGATACGACCCAGCATTTCGTCGGATGCCTTGACGACTTTGGCGCCAAGCTCGACTTCGGTTCTGCCCAAGGCCATTTGCACGGTGCTGGTGGCCAGGTCCATTTGCTGACTTCTGTCGACGGCACGCAGCCGCTCGGCCTGAAAATCACTCGATTGACTGGTGGCGGAACGTTCGGCGGTGGTGTTGGCGATCTGGCTGGCGGCCTGGTCGACGCGATTCTGACCAGTGTGAATGGCGCCAAGGCCGGCGTAGAAGGCGGAGCTACCGGTGATTTCCATGTCAGGACTCCATCGACACTGGATGACGGTGAGGCCCCATTAAAGCAGGCCAGCCACAAAAAAACCCGTTTAAATCGCTAATGGCTCGGTGCCACTTGATAGACCTTGACCATGCCAGCATCGGGTAACCTTCATACGCTCGACCCTATCCGCAGCGCAGGCACGCGCAGGTTATGCCAGCAAGTCCAGTTGCAAATGCTCGGCCACCTTGTCCGCCGTGGCTTGCTTGAGCTTGGGCACACGGCCCAGACAAGGCGCCGGCAGCCGTTCGGCCAGGCTGGCCAGGTTATCTTCGAGCCGCGACGTTCTTGGCTCGATAATGTTCGCCACCCATCCGGCGAGCTGTAGTCCGTCACGCTCGATGGCTTCGGCACTGAGCAGCGCGTGGCTGATGCAACCCAGCCTTACCCCTACCACCAGGATGACCGGCAGCTTCAGTGCAACCGCCAGGTCCGACAGGTTCTCCAGGCCCGAGAGCGGCACCCGCCAGCCACCGGCACCCTCGATCAAGGTGAAATCGGCCTGCTGCTCCAACACCATGCGCATGTCTGCCAGCAACTGCGCCACCGCTAGCGTCACACCGGCCTCTCGCGCGGCGACATGGGGGGCGATGGCTGGCTCGAAGGCGAATGGGTTGACCTGCTCGTAGGCGAGCTTGATGGTGCTTTCGTCGATGAGCGCCAGGGCGTCGCTGTTGCGCAAGCCCTTGGCTGTCATGTTGCAGCCCGATGCCACCGGCTTGGCGCCCAGGGTGCTCAACCCCTGCAACTTCGCTGCATGCAGAAGACCGGCGGCAATGGTTGTCTTGCCGACATCGGTGTCAGTTCCGGCAATGAAATACGCCTGACTCATGAAGTACTCCTATGCCACAGGCTTGCGCAGCACGCCGTAGACCACTTGATAAGTGGCAGGCAGCCCTTGTGGCTGGCGATAGGCTTCGTATGCCTGGAGCATACCCTGTAGGCGGGCGCGTCCGGTGAGCCCGGCGGGACGACCCGGGTTGAGATTGTGTGCCCCCAGCGCCTTGAGCTCATGGGTCAATGTGCGCACGTGCGCATAATGCAATACGTGCGGTAATTGTTGCAGGGCCAGCGTCTCAAGCTTACTGGCTGCACATGAACGTTGGTATTGGTCGAAGCGCCGGAAGCGGTTGACATGCACTTGGCCATCCACGGCCTGCCAACTGCAGCGCAATTCATCGAGCGTACCCACGCACAGGCTGCTGAAGGCCAGGACACCGCCCGGTCGCAAGATACGCAACGCTTCATCCAGCACCTGGGCGAAATGGCTGCACCACTGCACGGCCAGGCTAGAAAAGACGAGGTCGACGCAACCCTCGCCCAGCGGCAGGCGCTCGGCATCGCCGACGATGTAGCACTGGGCGCCATCGGCTCGACCGCGAGCATGGCGCAGCATGCCTTCGGCGATGTCCACGGCGATACCGCTTGCAGGCCCGTAACGCTCGGCAAGCGCCCGGCTGAAATGGCCCGTGCCACTGCCCAGGTCCAGCCAGCGAGCCGGTTCGAGGTCAGATGGCAGCATCGTCAACAGGTTCATGCCGACCGCACGCTGCAGGGCTGCCACGCTGTCATAGCTAGCGGCCGCACGCGAAAACGACGCGGCCACCTGGCGTTTATCGGGCAAGGCGCCAGGCAAACCTGGCTGGGTTAGATCAGTCATCGCCACTCTCATGCAGAAAACTTTTGATACCGCTGGCCAGTTCTTGTGGATACTCGAGCACAAACGCATGGGAACTGTCTTCCACAAGGCCGACTTCCACGTCGGGCAACAGCTCGCTTAACCCCTGCGCAGCTTCGGCTGGCACCAAGGCATCTGCGCCGGCAAAAAGGTGAAGCTGCGGGCCGGCGAATGCCTCGAGGGCTGCGCGGGTATCCAGCTGCGCCAGTACCTGCAGCGCCGTGGCCAGGTACAGCGGGTCAGTGTCTGGAACGCCTACGCCCAGCTGCCGAAGCAACGTGCGCGGTTGCATCGCCCCATCGCTGCACAGGGTGCGAAAGCGCTTGAGCGTGACCGAAGGGTGGCTGCGACAACCATCAAGAAACGTTCCGAAAGTGTCTTCGGCCATCCCGTGGGGCCAATCGGCACGGGCCACGAAACTGGGGTTGCTAGCCAGGGTGAGCAAGCCGCAGCAGTGGTCGCCGCGCTTGTCGGCCAGGGCACTGGCCAGCATGCCGCCCAAAGACCACCCCCCAAGCCACACATCGTGGGGCACCTTGCGATCCAGGTGTTCGACCCACCCCTGCACATCACAGTGATCCAGCTCCGGCAAGGGCATCAGCGTCACCTGAAGCCCAGGATCCTGGGCGCGCAGGCTGGCTGCAAGCGGCTCAAGGGAAGCGGTTCCCAGGCCCCAGCCTGGTAGCAGTACGAGTCGGTTACGCATCGGCGCGCTCCAGCTGTGGATAACACTCTGCCAATGCATTCAACAATAGCTGCACCTGGGCTGCCGTGTGGGCGGCGCTCAAGGTAACGCGCAATCGCGCACTACCGACCGCCACCGTAGGTGGCCGGATAGCGGTCACCAACAGGCCTCGCTCGCGCAGTAGACGCGACAGGCGAAGCGCTTGCGCGCTGTCACCGATGACAATCGGCTGGATCGGCGTCTGGCTCTCCATCAGGCGCAAGCCCAGTTGTTCTGCGCCCTCGCGAAATTGTTGTATCAGTGCCGCCAGGTGCTCGCGCCGCCAGGCCTGTGTCCGCAACAGCTCAAGGCTCTTGAGGGTGGCACAGGCCAAAGCGGGCGGCTGGCTGGTGGTGTAGATGTAAGGCCGGGCGAACTGGATCAGCGCCTCGATCAGCGCTTCACTGCCTGCCACGAACGCACCCGCCGTACCGCACGCCTTGCCCAGCGTACCGACCAGTACCGGGACATCGTCCACGCCAAGGCCATAGTGCTCGACGACCCCACCGCCGCCCGCACCCAGGGTGCCCAGGCCGTGGGCATCGTCCACCATCAGCCAGGCGTCGCGCGCACGGGCCGCCTGGGCCAGCGCCGGCAAATCGGCTACATCACCGTCCATGCTGAACACGCCATCGGTCACGACCAGCGCATTGCCTGTAGCCTTGGCCAGACGGTCATTCAGGCTGCCAACATCATTGTGCAGGTAACGGCTGAAGCGTGCGCCGCTGAGCAGGCCGCCGTCGAGCAGCGAGGCATGGTTCAGGCGGTCCTGCAACACCGTATCGCCCTTGCCCACCAAAGCGGTGATCACCCCCAGGTTGGCCATGTAGCCCGTGGAGAACAGCAGCGCTCGCGGCCGCCCGGTCAGTTCGGCCAACGCTTCCTCAAGTTGGTGGTGTGCCGTGGTATGGCCTATGACCAAGTGCGAAGCCCCCCCACCTACACCCCAGCGATCGGCACCCGCCTGCCAGGCCGCGACCACGTCGGGGTGATTCGCCAGGCCCAGGTAATCGTTGCTGCAGAAGGCCAGCAGCGGCTGGCCATCGACCATCACCCTTGGCCCTTGTGGGCCTTCCAGCAAGGGGCGCTGTCGGTAAAGGTCCGCCGCGCGCCGTTCGGCCAGCCGCGCGGCCAGGTCGAAGGCCATGTCAGGCCGACGCTGCGTCGTAGAACAACGCGTCGTTGCGCTGCTCGACCAGCGCCTGCTCGATCGCCGCCTGGTGCACTTCGTCGGCGTGCTCTTCACGGGCTTCAGGCTGGATCCCCAGGCGTGCGAACAGCTGCATGTCCTTGTCGGCCTGGGGGTTGGCCGTTGTCAGCAACTTTTCACCGTAGAAGATCGAGTTGGCACCGGCCAGGAAGGCCAAGGCCTGCATTTGTTCGTTCATCTGCTCACGGCCTGCCGAAAGGCGCACGTGCGACTTGGGCATGAGGATACGGGCCACCGCCAGCATGCGGATGAAGTCGAACGGATCAACGTCGGCCTCGTCGGCCAGCGGCGTACCGGCCACCTTGACCAGCATGTTGATCGGCACGGACTCCGGATGCTCGGGCAGGTTGGCCAGTTGGATCAGCAGGCCTGCGCGGTCATCGAGTGTCTCGCCCATGCCGAGGATGCCGCCAGAGCAGATTTTCATGCCGGCATCGCGCACATAGGCCAGGGTCTGCAAGCGCTCGGCGTAGGTGCGAGTGGTGATGATGCTGCCGTAGAACTCGGGGGAGGTATCGAGGTTGTGGTTGTAATAGTCCAGGCCCGCCTGGGCCAGCGCCTGGGTCTGCTCCTGGTCGAGCTTGCCAAGGGTCATGCAGGTTTCCAGGCCCATGGCTTTGACACCTTTGACCATCTCCAGCACATAGGGCATGTCCTTGGCCGAAGGGTGCTTCCACGCAGCGCCCATGCAAAAGCGCGTGGAACCAATCGCCTTGGCGCGCGCGGCCTCCTCGAGCACCTTCTGCACCTCCATCAGCTTCTGCTTTTCCAGGCCGGTGTTGTAGTGGCCGGACTGCGGGCAGTACTTGCAGTCTTCGGGGCAGGCACCGGTCTTGATCGACAGCAACGTGGAGACTTGCACCCGGTTGGCGTCGAAATGCGCACGGTGTACGGCCTGTGCGTTGAAGATCAGGTCGTTGAACGGCTGTTGGAACAGCGCCTTGACCTCGGCCAGGGACCAGTCGTGACGTGTTGTTGCAGTTGTGCTGGCGCTCATCGGCGTTTCCTTGTTTAGGCTCTAGCAGGCGCCGGGCAAGGAGAACGCCCGCGCTTCACGGATAGCCGAAATAGTCAGGGAAGGCCCATGAACTGTCAACTTAAGCTTAAAAGACTGGTTTACAAATGGTCAACAATTAACCAGACATGTGGTTTATGCAGTGCACCTGCGTTGCAACCTTACGCACTGTGCGAGCCATGTGAACAACAATTGCCCTGGCTGGATGATGACCACTGCATACGCTGCGCCCTGCCTCTGGCCATGGCAGGCATGGAGTGCGGGCAGTGCAACCGCAGGCCGCCAGCATTCGAACGGGTGCTTGCACCCTGGCATTTCACCTTTCCGGTGGACACCCTGATCAGTCGGTTCAAGCACAACCGCCAGTGGCCGCTCGGACGCCTGATGGCTGAGATTGCCGGTAATGCATTGAGCCATCACTACGCCGAAGACCTGCCCCGCCCCGACGTGCTGGTTCCCGTACCCATGGCACGGCGCCGGCTGCGTGAACGAGGGTTCAACCAGGCCGCGATGCTGGCGCGTTGGTGGTCCAGGCAATTGGCAGTGCCCTGCGTCGAACATCTGCTGGTACGCACCCGCCACACCACGGCCCAACAGCATTTGAGCGCCAAGGCTCGATGGCGCAACCTGCGCCAGGCGTTCGCCGTGTGCGATGGCCTGCACGGCCAACATGTCGCGCTCGTCGACGATGTACTGACCACCGGTGCGACGGCGCAGGCTATTGCACAGGTCCTGCGCAAGGCAGGTGTCGCACGTGTGGACGTCTATTGCCTGGCACGTACACCCAAGCCCGGCCATGCATGAGCGTGCAGCTCAGTGATGGCGACGCAGTGGTACGCTACGCCCACCCGTACACTGGCCCATCACCGAACCGGTCGGATGCCCATGCCCTTACCTGCCCCACTGACCCACCACATTACCCGCCGCCCACAGCGCGTGGCCCTCTTGCAGCATATTGCCGAGCAGGGCTCCATTACGCGCGCCGCCAAGGCTGCCGGCATGAGCTACAAGGCTGCCTGGGATGCGATCGATGAACTCAACAACCTGGCCAGCAGCCCCCTGGTGGAGCGCAGCACTGGTGGTCGCGGTGGCGGGGGGGCACGCCTGTCTGCCGAAGGCGAACGGGTGCTGCGGCTGTATCAGCGTCTGCAAGCCCTGCAGGCTCAGTTGCTCGAAGCCACCGATGATGTGAGCGACCTTGACCTGCTCGGTCGCCTGATGCTGCGCACCAGCGCCCGAAACCAGCTGCAAGGGCAGGTCAGCGCCCTGCATCGCGTGGGATGGCATGACCGGGTCGGCCTCGCACTGAGTGGGGGGTTACAGATCCAAGCCTTGATCACCCATGACAGCACCGAGCGCCTGGGGCTGACCCTGGGCACGACGGTGGTGGCCTTGCTCAAGGCAGGCTGGGTGCGCCTGCTGGGCCACAGCGACCAGGCGGATCAACAGCACAATTGCCTGCAGGTGACCGTGGACGCGCTTCTCACGGGCACCGACGGCCCCCACGAAGTGCGCCTTGCGCTTGGCAATGGTCAGATCCTGTGCGCCTTCGCCGAACCGGCCTGGCTGGCAGAGCACCAGGTGACAGTGGGTAGCGCACTGCGCGTGCAGTTCTCTGCCGCTGATGTGGTGATTGGCATCCCGGCCTGATCTGTCGCGGCCCTGGCAAAGGGCCGAGTGCCCTGCGGCGCCTGGCTGGCCAACGCGGTAACATGAGGACCACGCTGCCTACCGCCGGAGTCATCATGTCCCACCCGTTCGCCACACTTACCCCCGACTTGGTGCTCGACGCCGTGGAATCCCTGGGGTTTCTCAGCGATGCACGGGTATTGGCGCTCAACAGCTATGAAAACCGCGTTTACCAAGTGGGTATCGAGGGCGAGCAGCCCTTGATCGCCAAGTTCTACCGGCCCGGACGCTGGAGCGATGCAGCCATCGTCGAGGAGCACCGCTTCACGGCCGAACTGGCCGCCTGCGAAGTGCCGGTGGTAGCGCCCCTGCAGCATCAAGGCAACACGCTGTTCGAACACGGTGGCTTTCGCTTTACGCTGTTTCCGCGGCGTGGTGGCCATGCCCCGGAACCCGGCAACCTCGATCAGCTGTACCGCCTTGGACAGTTGATCGGTCGTCTGCATGCCGTGGCTGCCAGCAGACCGTTCGAACATCGGGAGGCGCTGGCTGTGGATAACTTCGGGCATGCCTCGCTGGACACACTGCTCAAGGGCGATTTCGTTCCCCGAGAATTGCTGCCCGCATTCGAATCGGTTGCGCGCGATGTGCTGGCACGCGTGGAAGCCGCCTATGCCCGCACCCCGCACCAGACCATCCGCCTGCACGGTGACCTGCACCCGGGCAACCTGATGCACCGCGACGAGGTCTACCATGTGGTTGACCTGGACGACTGCCGCATGGGCCCTGCGGTGCAGGACCTGTGGATGATGCTGGCGGGCAATCGGGATGAGCGTCAGGGCCAGCTGGCCGAACTGGTCGAGGGCTACAACGAATTTCACGACTTCGACCCGCGCGAGCTGGCGTTGATCGAGCCGCTGCGTGCCCTGCGACAACTGCACTACAGTGCCTGGCTGGCGCGTCGCTGGGATGACCCGGCATTCCCACCTAGCTTCCCGTGGTTTGGTCAGCCGCGGTACTGGGGCGATCAGATTCTGGCGCTGCGTGAACAAATGGCCGCCCTCGATGAGGCCCCACTCAAGTTGTTCTAGATCGACCGTCGGCTCTGTCTACAATAGCGGCCGTTAATCAGCACATTAAGCAAGGACTCTGCATGCACGCTGCAAACCCGCGTCGCGGGTATTTACTGGGCCTGAGCGCCTACATCATCTGGGGCCTGTTCCCCCTGTACTTCAAAGCCATCCAAAGCGTGCCCGCCGTGGAGATCATCGTCCACCGTGTGCTGTGGTCAGCACTGTTCGGCTCGGTACTGCTCGCCTTCTGGAAGCACCCCGGCTGGTGGCGCGACCTGCGCGACAACCCGCGGCGCCTGGCCATCCTGGCGTTGAGCGGCACATTGATCGCAGCCAATTGGCTGACGTATGTCTGGTCGGTGAACAATGGACGCATGCTCGAGGCCAGTCTTGGTTACTACATCAACCCGCTGATCAATGTCCTGCTCGGCATGCTCATCCTCGGCGAGCGACTGCGCCGCCTGCAGTGGCTGGCTGTCGGCCTGGCCGCGCTCGGCGTGATGCAGCAGGTCTGGCAAGTGGGCAGCTTGCCCTGGGTATCCTTGGCACTGGCGCTGACCTTCGGGTTCTACGGGCTGATTCGCAAACAAGCCCCCGTGGCGGCCCTGCCCGGGCTGGTGGTCGAGACCTGGATGCTGGTACCGCTGGCGCTTGGCTGGCTGCTGCTGCACCCCGCCGCCATGAGCGCGCAAGGCACGTTCTACACCACAAGCGAGGCCTTGTGGCTCATGGCTGCAGGCCCTGTGACCCTGGTGCCGCTGGTGTGTTTCAACGCTGCCGCACGGCACCTGCCTTACACCACGCTGGGCTTTCTGCAGTACTTGGCACCAACGCTGGTTTTGCTCCAGGCCATATGGCTGTTCGACGAGCATCTGTCCTCAAGCACGCTCACGGCATTCATGTTCATCTGGGCGGGGCTGGCGCTGTACAGCGTCGATGCGTGGTGGAGTCTGCGTAAAAGCCGCTGATCAAAAAACGATCATGTCTCTGTATACCTTGATTTCCAAGGGCTGCAGAGACATCTCCAGAGCTTATCCACACCCTCTTCCCCGTCGTTTGTGAACAACCCCCTCTGCATTGATCAATTTTCGATCAAATCTCCGCAGCCCTTGCAAGCCGGGCGCTCGGGCGCGATAGCCCCAGCTTATCCACAAGGCCGTCCCCTTTAAATAGGGATAACCCCTGCAAGCTTTACTGCAAGCGCGATCGACATTCACTCATCCGCGCGTAGTCGCAACTCCACCATCAAGTCATCGGCCAGGGCCTCCAAACGTTGCTGCAGTTGCTCCAGAGGAAGGGACGCGGGCAATGCCAGAATGGCCTCGGCATGGAACAGCGGTTCGTTGCTCATCGGTGCCGGACGTACCTCCGTGGCGATGCGCTCGACGTTCACGTTCAGCTCGGCCAGCACACGGGTGATATCGCGCACGATCCCTGGCCGGTCGTTACCAACCAGGTCCATGCCAAAGGGTTTGGATGCATGGGTAGGCTCGCCGCCACTTTCTGCCAATTGCACGCGAATGCCGTGTGCGGACAATGCCCCAAGCGCGTCTACCAACGCGTCATACCGATCCGCCGGCACTGCTGCCCGCAGGATGCCGGCAAATTGCCCAGCCATGCGCGACATGCTGCTTTCCAGCCAATTGCCCTCGAAATCAGCGATGCACTGGGCGATCCGCTCGACTTGGCCAGCCTTGTCCGGGGCGATCACGGTAAGCACAAGATGTTCCACGGGATGTTCCTCGAGTGGGGTTCAGGCCCTGCAGGGGCCGGGGTGTCGCCACAGTATAGGCACGGCGCGTCAACCTGCCGCAGGGCAATCTGCCTTATAAATCGTGTACTGTTTTAAGATTTATCTGGAACAATCACTCCGTTTTTTGCGAACATGGCGCTTCCTTGCATGATCTTGTGCGACCAACAGGTCGCCTGACGCCGCTTTTAGTCTGATAGTGCCCAGCCGGCTGCTTCATGTAGTATCCGTGGGCGCGGACTACACAACGTCGTTTGAAGGTCTGTCGAGGCGCCTGTGAAGAATGCACGCTGCTTGCCGTCGGGCAGGCAAAACGCACCCAGCCGCGTCCGGGCTCCTACCGGAGGCATGCACTGGTGCCGTGCGAGGAGAAGCGCTACAGGCTCAATACAAAAGAGCGAAATAGCTGAGCAGAGTGAGGCAAGCAATGACTGGATACGTTCAAGTCGGTGGCCTTCAGGTCGCCAAGGTCCTGTACGACTTCGTGAACAACGAAGCCATCCCCGGAACCGGCATCGTCGCCGAGCAGTTCTGGGCAGGTGCTGAAAAGATCATCAACGACCTCGCTCCAAAGAACAAAGCCCTCCTCGCCAAGCGCGACGAGCTGCAAGCCCAGATCGACGCCTGGCATCAGGCCCGCAAAGGCCAGGCCCACGACGCCCCGGCTTACAAGGCTTTCCTTCAGGAAATCGGTTACCTGCTGCCACAAGCCGACGATTTCCAGGCCACCACGCAAAATGTGGACGAAGAAATCGCCCACATGGCCGGTCCGCAGTTGGTGGTACCGGTCATGAACGCACGCTTTGCCCTGAACGCCGCCAATGCCCGCTGGGGCTCGCTGTACGACGCGCTCTACGGCACCGACGCGATCAGCGACGAAGGCGGTGCCGAAAAGGGGCAAGGCTACAACAAGGTACGTGGCGACAAAGTGATCGCTTTCGCCCGTGCCTTCCTCGATGAAGCGGCACCGCTGGCGGCAGGTTCGCACGTCGATTCCACGGCTTATCGCATCGAGGCCGGCCAATTGGTCGTCACCCTCAAAGGCGGTAGCAACACCGGCCTGCGCGACGATGCCCAACTGGTTGGGTTCCACGGCGACAGCAACGCCCCGACCGCTGTGTTGCTCAAGCACAACGGCCTGCACTTCGAAATCCAGATCGATGCCAGTACCCCGGTGGGCAGCACCGATGCCGCAGGCGTCAAGGACATCCTGATGGAATCGGCACTGACCACCATCATGGACTGCGAAGACTCCGTGGCGGCCGTCGACGCCGACGACAAGGTGATCGTGTATCGCAATTGGCTGGGGCTGATGAAAGGTGACCTGGCCGAAAGCGTCAGCAAAGGCGGCAAGACGTTCACCCGCACCATGAACCCTGATCGCGAGTACGCAGCGCCCAACGGGGGCAGCGTCACCCTGCATGGTCGCTCGCTGCTGTTCGTGCGCAACGTGGGTCACCTGATGACCAACCCGGCCATCCTCGACGCCCAAGGCAACGAAGTCCCGGAAGGTATCCAGGACGGTCTGTTCACCAACCTCATGGCGCTGCACAACCTCAACGGCACCACCAGCCGTCGCAACACCCGTACCGGCAGTGTGTATATCGTCAAGCCGAAGATGCATGGCCCGGAAGAAGTGGCGTTCGCCGCCGAGATATTCAGCCGGGTCGAAGACCTGCTGGGCATGAAGCGCAATACCGTCAAAGTCGGCATCATGGACGAGGAGCGCCGCACAACGGTCAACCTCAAATCCTGCATCAAGGCCGCTGCCGAGCGCGTGGTGTTCATCAATACGGGCTTCCTCGACCGCACTGGCGACGAAATCCATACCTCCATGGAGGCAGGCCCGGTGGTGCGCAAAGGCGCCATGAAAAACGAGAAGTGGATCGGCGCCTATGAAAACAACAACGTCGATGTCGGCCTTGCCACCGGTCTGCAAGGGCGTGCGCAGATCGGCAAGGGCATGTGGGCCATGCCCGATCTGATGGCCGCCATGCTGGAGCAGAAGATCGCTCACCCGCTGGCCGGTGCCAATACCGCGTGGGTGCCTTCGCCAACGGCCGCCACCCTGCACGCCCTGCATTACCACAAGGTGGACGTGCAGGCGCGCCAGCGCGAGCTGGCTTCGCGCACACCGGCTTCGGTCGATGACATCCTGGCCATTCCGCTGGCGAGCAACCCTAACTGGTCGGACGAGGAAATCCGCAACGAGCTGGACAACAATGCCCAGGGCATCCTGGGCTATGTGGTTCGCTGGATCGACCAGGGCGTGGGTTGCTCCAAGGTGCCCGACATCAACAACGTGGGGCTGATGGAAGACCGTGCCACCTTGCGCATTTCTGCCCAGTTGCTAGCCAACTGGCTGCGCCATGGCGTAGTTAGCCAGGAGCAGGTGCTCGAAAGCCTCAAGCGCATGGCGGCGGTGGTCGACAAGCAGAACGCCAGCGACCCGCTGTATCGCCCGATGGCGGGCAACTTCGACGACAACGTTGCCTTCCAGGCGGCAGTCGAGCTGGTACTCGAAGGCGCCAAGCAACCCAACGGCTATACCGAGCCTGTGCTGCATCGCCGTCGCCGTGAGTTCAAGGCACGCAACGGACTTTGAATGACCGGTGGGTAAAGTAAGCTGCTTGCAGCGTTGATCGGCGGGGCCTTCGGGCCCTGCTTGCGCGTCAGGCCAGCTTCAGTTCGCGCTTCACCAGTTCGAGCAGCTTCGTGAGGTCCACGGGCTTCAACAGAAAGTCCACCACCCCCAGGTGCATTACATCAACGGCCTCTTTCACGTCGGTATCGCCTGATACCACGATGATCGAAAGCGCGGCCCGGTCCGCCTCCGGCATCTCGCGTACCTTGTGGATAAGGTACAGCCCATCCTCGGGCTGCATCCGCAGATCAGTGATCATCAGCGCGATCCGAGGTTCATAATGGAGCTTGAACAGCGCCTCCTGGGCGCCATCGGCCGTCATGCCGTCGATACCCTTGCTTTTGAGGTACAACATCAAGGCTTCGCTGTTGACCGGATTGTCGTCGACCACGAGCACCACCGGCCGGGCAGGCGGTGGCGCGCTCACAGCAGCCAGTGCCGCGCGCTCTGCGTCGCTCAAAATGTCGGTGTGCTCAGACATGGTCGTCTCGTATCCATTCGCTCTACAGGTAAGACCGCGGATTTTCCGACACCCGATTTACCTTTCGTCGGATTATTGACGTGGTCGCGCCCTAGACTTACGTCCAATGGGCACCAAGCCCCTGCAGGCCGACCATGAACGCCGAAAACAACAAAGCCGGCCCTATAGATAGATATATATAGTTCGGCGTAGCGATACGGTCAGGTCGATGAGCAAAAAAGACGCCTACCAGCAAGCGGGTAGAACTGCGGTGCTGCAGAACATTCAGGGCACCCTGCAATTCCTCCAACGCTTTGCACCCTTCAATCAGATGGAGCAGAGCCATCTGGCCTATCTGGTCGAGCAGTGCCAACTGCGCTTCTACGCCAGCGGCGAAAGCATCATCAAGCCAAGCGATGGGCCGGTCGAGCATTTCTACATCGTCAAGCAGGGCCGCGTCGTCGGTGAACGGCAGCACCTGGTCAAACCGGGGGTTGAGACCACGTTCGAGATTACCCATGGCGAGTGTTTTCCATTGGCGGCCCTGCTCGGCGAGCGAGCCACGCGTACGGAGCACCTGGCCGGTGACGACACCTTCTGCCTGCAACTGAACAAAGCGGCATTCATCCGCGTCTTTTCCCTTTCCGAGGTGTTCCGCGATTTCGCCTTGCGAGGGGTCAGCAGCCTGCTGGACCAAGTCAACCAACAAGTCCGTCAGCAGGCGGTGCAGACACTGGGCACCCAGTACTCCCTGAATACACCGCTGGGCGAACTGGCCATGCGTCATCCCGTGGCCTGCGCCCCTGAGACTCCGCTGCGCGAAGCCGTACGGCTGATGCATGAGCAGCAGGTTGGCTCGATCGTGATCGTCGATGGGCAGCGCCAGCCCACGGGCATTTTCACCTTGCGCGACCTGCGCCAGGTGGTGGCCGCAGCCGATGCCGACCTGGGTGCCCCCGTGGCGCGGCACATGACCGCCGCACCGTTCTACCTGAGCCCCCAGGCAAGTGCCTTCGATGCCGCCATGGCAATGACCGAGCGACACATCGCGCACGTCTGCCTGGTGGAGAACCGGCGATTGTGTGGGGTGGTGTCCGAGCGCGATCTGTTTTCCCTTCAGCGGGTAGACCTTGTCCACCTGGCGCGCACCATTCGTCATGCACCGCGCCTGGACACCCTCGTTTCCCTGCGAGGCGAAATCAGCCAGTTGGTCGAGCGCATGCTCGCACACGGTGCTTCCTCTACGCAGATCACCCAAATCATCACCTTGCTCAACGACCACACGGTGTGCCGAGTCATCGAACTGGCGCTGGCAGAGCGTGGCGATCCGGGGGTGCCATTCAGTTGGCTCTGTTTTGGCAGTGAGGGGCGGCGCGAGCAGACCCTGCACACCGACCAGGACAACGGCATTGTTTTCGACGCGGCCGATGACACCGAAGCCCAGGCCATTCGGGCGCGGATGCTACCGTTGGCGCAGTACATCAACCAATGCCTGGCGCAGTGCGGTTTTACGCTGTGCAAGGGCAATGTCATGGCCGGCAACCCTGCGCTGTGCCTGTCGCACAGCGAGTGGTCACGGCGCTTTGCCGGCTTCGTGCGTGACGCGAGTCCGGAAAACCTCCTGGGCTCGAGCATTTACTTCGACCTGCGGGTGGTCTGGGGCGATGAGCACACTTGCGAGGCGTTGCGCAGCACATTGCTGAAGCTGATAGCCGACAACCGTATCTTCCAACGCATGCTGGCTGACAATGCCCTGCGCCAACGCCCGCCTGTGGGCCGTCTGCGCGACTTCGTGCTGACCCGCCAGGGCACTGACAAGGCTGGCACGCTGGACCTCAAGGTTCAGGGCCTGACGCCCTTCGTCGACGCCGCACGTGTGCTGGCGCTGGCTCACGGGATCGGCGCCTGCAATACCCTGGAGCGCATTCGCCAGCTGGTGGGCAAGGGCGTGATCGACCCACTGGACGGCGCCGCGTACGAAGAGGCGTACCATTTCATCCAACAGACCCGCATGCAGCAACATCAACGCCAGGCACGCGAGCACCTGGCCTACTCCAACCGCCTGGACCCAGATAGCCTCAATCACCTGGACCGGCGCATCTTGCGCGAGTCCCTGCGCCAAGCTCAGCGGTTGCAGAGCAGCCTGGCCATGCGGTACCAGCTGTGAGCTTGTTCGCATGGCTGCGTCCCCATGCTCCGCAGCTAGCGCTTTCGCAGCGTGAACGCCTGGCGGCCTTGCCTGCACCCACTGCGCTTGGCACCTGCACCCTGCGCGAGCAGCGCTGGGTGGTGCTTGACCTGGAAACCAGCGGCCTGAACACCAACCGCGATCAAGTGCTGTCCATAGGCGCAGTGGCTATCGAGGACGGGGCGCTGGACTTCTCGCAGCAGTTCGAGCGAACCCTGTACCGACCTGAGCAGAAAACCAACCCCAGCGTCCTGATACACGGCCTGGGCCCAAGCGCCCTGGCAGCGGGCTGCGACCCAGGGCACGCACTGCTTGACCTGCTCGAGTTCATTGGCACCAGCCCGGTACTGGCGTTCCACGCGCCATTCGACGAACGCATGCTTGCACGGGCCCTCAAACAGAGCCTGGGTTATCGTCTGCAAATACCCTTCCTCGATGTGGCCGAGATGGCACCCATGCTCAATCCCGACACGGTGTTGCGAGAGGCCGGGCTCGATGACTGGGTGGCGCGTTTCGGGCTGCAGGTACAGGCGCGTCATCACGCCAGCGCCGACGCACAGGTGACCGCCGAGCTGGCGTTGATTCTGCTGAGCCAGGCGCGCCGCCAGCACATCCAGAGCCCGGCGCAACTTGAGCAATGCCTGCACAACTGGCGACGTCGGATGGCCCAGCGCCACGGTCTATAGGCAACGGGGGCGTGGCCTGGCAGCCGCGCCTTACTGCGTAATGGCAGTAGCGGGCTAGCACGCATGCCCCTGCCATATCGCCCAGGCTCGCGATCTCTCTAAAGGAGCTCGCATCATGCCATCCGTCTCACCCTTGCAACATTTCGAGTCATTCGACGCGGCAATCACTGCCCTGTTGTCCCCCCTGCCCTCACCAGACTTGCAGCTTCCTCCGTTGGCGGGCCGGCAACAGTTCTTCGGCGCGCTCGCAGACTACTGGAACCTACCGGACACAGCAGGCAACAACCGCCGTACTCGGCTCATTGCGCTTCGGCGACAACAGCTTCAGGCCGAAATGGACCTGCGTATCGCTGACGCAACACTGGAGCCTGTAGCGGCATCGCTGTTAAAGACGTGCATTGACCAACCCATGTCCTGGGCTCGCCAAGGCATCGAGGCGCCCAAGCGTCCACAGCTCTATCGTCTGCTGCTCGACTGCTCACGACCCAATTGGCGGGCCTACTTGCCAGGCGCCGTACTGCTTGTACAAGGCGGTGTCGAGGGGCAGATGATGACGGGCGATGCGGTCAGCGGCCCAGCCTTGTTATGCAGCCTCTCCCACGGCATCGAAGCGTTCGCCGATGTTCAGAGCCTGCACCTGGAACTGTGCGAGCGGCTGGATGATCCCCTGCAAAGTCAGCCGATGCTCACGCTGCTGGCGCCGGGTGATGCCGACCGCGCCCATAACGCACAGCGACTGCGTTACGACTGGCTGCCCGACGATCTTGTGGAAGTCCAGATCCAGGCCTTGATCGATGCCCAGCATGGGAGATTGAACGAGGCATGGAGTAGCCAACCCATCGATCAACCGGGTTTTGCCGAGCGCCTGGCCAAGGCCGCAGACCTGCTGCCCTGGGTGACCAGCAAGGCAGCGCTGCCGACGCGTTATGGCCTGCTGCTTGAAAAGCACGCTCCCGCCTGGCTCAAGAAGACCTCTATCGAAGGGCTCACGCATATCATGCAGACGATGCAAGAGCTGATCGTGGCCATCGATCAGGCCGCAGCGCCGGGCATTCCTACGCTTGAACAGTTCACCGAGCATAACAGCCTGCTGCAGTGGACCCGTGCCCGCCTCAGCGAGCGCCTGAGATTGAACCACCAACTCGATCTGGCACCGGAGCAGATCTTCATCAGTGTCACCATTGCCCGTCAGACCGGCCCGGTGATGCCTCCTGGTCAGCCCAGCAGCTATATACCCATCGCTAGCCGACCGCAGACAGGGGACACCGTGGAGTTGGTCAAGCAAACCTATAGCCTGGATCAGTTGGCGTTGCTGAACGTGGGCTTGCTAGACCTGGACTATTGGCTAACCGCTCGCGTCCACCATAAGGACGAGACGAACATTCAAGGCTTGTCCCCTGCGCAGGCTCGGCAGATGGTCCGTGAACTCAATGTCGGCGACAGCTATTCGCGTTTCCTACGCAGCCATCTGATCGACCTGGCGCAAGGGCAGTGGCGACGGGATGCGCATGCCCGAATCAACTGTGCTCGCATGCGGGCAGAGGCCGCCAAGGCCCGCTATGCCGGCCACTTCATACCCGACCCGCTCGAACAGGGCTATCGCTGGAGCAGGGCCGTACTCAACTACCCCGACAGCGACTGGCGCCCACTGGTCCAAGAGAACCGCCTGAGTGTGCGGCAGTTGTTGATTGCCGGGCACACCGTACAGGGGGTATTGCTAGTTACGCCTGAAACACCGCAGATGCAGCGCTTTCTGGTGTATGCGCCAGATGCACCGGATCGCAGGCCATGGCGCGAATACGCCAATGCGCGTGCGCTGCTCCGATCGCTTCGCGCCAGCCCGGATCTACGCACTTACGTGATGGACCGCATGCCCCTGGCCCGGCGCAAAACCATCGAGCGCCTGCTGAGCAAAGGCGGGCTCGCTCCACGGCTGAGTCGTCCGGTCATCTCCGGCAATTTTTTGCATGCCTGTTATTTGGCAGAGGTCCGCGCGCTCATATCGGCGGTCGATGCCAGCACTAACACCAAACAGGAGCTGCTGGGCGAGGCCAGCCTGCATGCGTTGTGGATCATGCTCGATTTGATCAGCTTCGTGATTCCGGTCCGTGCCCTGACGCCGCTGGCATTCGCCCGCGCTGTGCTGAGCGTACTGGACAGCCTTGAAGCACTGGAAAAGGAGGATCGGGTAGGCGTGCTCAAGCATATGGTGGAGGCTTTTACCCATATGAACGATGGCATCAACAGCATCGGCGGCACGACAGTGATCAGGCGCGCCATTCGCGCCATGCCTCCTACTCCGCCATTGATGCTACCGCCTACCTTCCAGGTACGCCCGGACACCGCCAAGTTGCGTTACCGAATCGATGGTATCCATAGCGAAGGCGTGTATGAAAAGCCATCCGAACGTGCAGGGCTGGCCCTCTACTACATCCAGGACAAGCAAGGCCGCTACTACCAGGTAGCGTTCGACGGTTATCGCTGGCGTGCCATAGACCCTAGGCAACCCGATGCCTACAGCAAGGTGGCGGTCAGACGGAACGCTGAAGGCGATTGGATCGTCGACTCACCCGTCCTGTGGCACGACGGCCTGCCAGACCTCACCGCATTGCTGGAACACTGCCAGCTTCCCGCAACCCCGGACGGGGTCCCATTGCAAAGGTCGAATGAGCTGTACGAAAGTGACGGTCAACCGTACTTGCTCGCTGGCGGTCATGCCTTGCCCGTGCGTGCCCACCTGCTGGCGGATCATTACCATCTACTGATACCCAGACAGCCCGCTGCAACCAGCACCGCATGGGCAATCCTGCGCTGGCGCGACGGCCAGTGGCGTATACGCGTGCGCCAACCGGGGCGAAGCAGCGCCTGGCTGGCACTGCCTGCCGCTTACGCCGTCAACGTAGGCAGCACCTGATCCAGCCGTTGGTGCAAGGCACTTTCAGCCGGCCAGTTGCGCAGCAGCCGCGCCCGGTCCCGAGCGAAGGCCGGCGCGAAGCTGCCCTGGCTGCCGTGCTGACACATGGCGTCCAGGTCGATCAGCGACCACCGGCCCTGATCCCAAAACAGGTTGTGGCCCTTGAAGTCACCGTGGCTGATGCGCTCGCGGATCAGCTGTTGCATGAGCTGCACCAAGGCCTCCACCTGTTCGGCCGGCGCATCGCCCTGTTCGACGAAGGGGGTAAAGCACTCGATGAGGTCGGGGCCGTCAATGTAGTCGGTGACCAGGTAGGCACGCGTGCGCAATCCCAGCACTCGCTGCTCCAGCACCGCCAGTGGGCGCGGGGTAGCGATGTCGAGAAACGACAGGCGATGCCCTTCGATCCATGAGTGCCAGGCCCTGCTCGGTCGCCAGAAGCGCTTGAGCCAGTGGACGGTGTTCTTGATGTTGTAGCGTTTGATGACCCGTTTGCGGCCATCCACCTCGACCCGTGCCACGCTGGCCGCGCCGCCAGTCTTGTACAGGTGCCCACGATCGATCAGCGCATCCGCCTGTTCAAGCACTGGCAACAGGGCCTGGGCCTCGCTACGGACCACCGCCCGCAGGGCGGTCAGGCTGCGCTCGACACTGAACAGGCTACAATCGCGGCCGGCCTTGTCCAGGAAGTCGCGTTGGCGCCAGGCGCGGACTTTGTCTATTTGCTTCTGCAAGGCCTCCATGGGCAATGCGTGCTCGGCATTGGCCAACAGGTAATGCACCAGCAGTTCTTCGGTGAACGGCTCCAGCCGCTTGGGTAGCTGCGCGAAGAACACACCCAGGTTTTCCAGTACGCGAGGGCGCGAAAGCTGCTGGCCTGGCGTTTCAGCCTTGATACCGGCCCCATCGATCAGGTACAGCTTGCCTGCATGACGCAGCAGGTTGTCCAAGTGCAGGTCTTCCTGCCACAGCCCCCGGCGGTGCATCTGCGCCACAGCCGCCAGGGCCTCGCCCAGCACCTGCTGCTGCTCGTCGGCAAGCACAGGCAGGTGCTCGACCGCGGACCAGGCATCGGCCAGGCTTTGGGCGCCATCGAGGTATTCGAACAACAGCCAGCCGCCCTCGCCCTCCACCAGGCCATCGGCGAGCAGTACCGGCGTGGTCAGCCCCTGCGCCGCGAGCAGCTTTACCCCTTGCAGCTCACGCTGGAAGTGACGCGCGGCATTGCTGCCCACCAGCAACTTGGCCAGTACCGGCCTGCCACGCCATACCCCGGCCCCCACGTAACGCTGGCCCGGCAGCACGCGCAGCAGGCTGAGCAATTGCAGCTCAGCGCTACCGGCGGCATCGGCGAGGTTGACGGCAAGCGGCAGCGATGGGCTGCGACCTGTTTCCTTCAGCTCGGAAAGCTGCATCAGCGAGCCTCCTTATGATGACGGCGTTGTACCAGGCGGTTGACCCAGGTTTCGACCAGCGTGCTGTCGATGGGTTGTGCGAGGTAGGCTGCCAGCAATGTGCGTATCTCGCCGTCACTCCATACCGGTGCCCGGCGCAGCAAGGGCTCGAGGTCCTTGAGGCGGTCGCGCATGCCAAAGAGCAAGGGACGGGTTTTCTCCAGGTCGATCAACTGCGCTTCCCAGCCTTCTCTGCGCTTACGCAGAAAAATGTGCTTGGGATAGAAGCAACCATGCACCTGCCCAGCACCGTGCAGTGTGCGCGCCAACTGGCCACAGGCCTGGAGCATGCCAATGCGCACCGATGCATCGAGTTCGGGCCATTGCAGCAACTGGCTGTCGAGGTCGTGCCAGTCGTCCAGCGCGCGGGTCATCAACAGGGCACGGTGCTGGCCACCTTGCTTGCGCTCGCCGTAGAACACGGCTTCCAACGCAGGAATGTGCAGCTTCTGGTAGCGAACGATATTGCGAAATTCGCGGGCGAAGGTCGGCTCGCCAAAGGGCTTGTGCAGGCTGCGGGTAAGGTAGTCGCTCTGGCGCTTGAGGTAATAGCCCTTGCCCTCGAGTTCCAGCCGGTACACGCTGCTCCAACCGCCGCGGCCGGTATTGGGCTCGTCCACCGCGTCGAGTTCGAGTGCCCACAGCGCCTCGAAGTCGTCCAGGCCATGGCGCTGGAGCAAGGCACGGTCTGCACTGGCCATATAGTCGGTCATTCCCTTCCCTCGAAAAAGCCCAGCACCTGACGAATGCGCTTCTTGTCACGGGCGTTCAGCCGGTCGCGGCCTCGGTATTGCAAGTAAAAGCGCAGGCGCTGGGTTGCCGAAAGGTGGTACTTGGCGACCTTGTCCAGGCAGGCCAGGTCCTTGATCAGGCGATGGCGCCACATGAACCCACGCCAGAAATCACCTGTGGGGCAGTCGATGAAGAACAGCGTCCCTTGGTCATCGACCAGCAGGTTGCGCCACTTCAGATCGTTATGGGCGAAGCGGTGCTCGTGCATGACCCGGGTATGGCGTGCCAACTGGCGGCTGATGTGGTCCACCCAGGCGCGATCGGCCAGGCGGGCATCGTTGCGCTCGGCCAGCGCCGAGAGGTCCTCGGTGTTGGGCAGCTCGCGGGTAATCATCGCGCCACGGCCGAACGCCAGGCCATTGCGTTCGAGCCCCCAGGCGACCACCTCGGCCGTGGGAATGCCCCACTTGGCGAACTGCTTGAGGTTCTGCCATTCGGCCTTGATACGTGGGCGGCCCAGGTAGCGGCGCATGTGCTTGCCAGCGCCGGTGTAGCGCTTGACGTAATAGTTGACGCCTTCACGCTCGACACGCACCACTTCGCTGAGCGGATCACGGGTCAGGCGTTCGCCCTGAAGGGCGAATACCGCCTCGAGGCTGCCAAAATCCTTCGCCAGGTGCTCGTAACCTGGCGCCAGTGTCCAACTGGCCATCAGAGTGCATCCCCATAGCGTTGTTTACGGTCGTAGAGTTTCTGCGCCTTGCGCTCAAGCCAGGCGAGCAGTGCAGCTTCGTCCTTCATGACCTGACGCAGCGGGCGCTGGAAGTAGCTGCGCAGAAAACGCAGCTTGTCGCGTTGGGTCAGGCCAATGTCCAGGGCTGAGAAGTACAGGGCGGCCAGGTCCTTGTTGCGCCAGCGGCGGCTGATGGCGGGGCGTGTCTGGGCGCGGTGCAGGTCGATCACCGACAGCTTGAAATCATCGGCCGTCACGGGCCGGTCGGTGTGCAGCAGGAAGTGACAGATGTAGCAGTCCCGGTGGTTGACCCCGGCACGGTGCATGCCACCGGTCATCTCGGCCACGCGCGCGATCAGGGCACGCTTGAGGCGTGGCGCAGGCGGCTGCCGGAGCCAGTCGATGCTGAAGTCTTCCAGGCTGATGGTCGGCGCCAGCTCTTCGGTGATGATGAAGGAGTGCTGGGTGGCCGGGTTGCCGCCCCGCTCACCGAAGGCCACGGCCGTCATGGTTGGCACGCCGACCTGATGCAGGCGCTCGATGGCTTGCCACTCCTGGCCGGCGCCCAGTACCGGCAACTTGGCCGTGAGCAGGTTCTTGAAGATCTCGCCCCAGCCGATGCCACGGTGAATCTTCACGAAGAAGCCTTCGCCGGCGACCTCCGTACGCAGGGTACGGCGCCCTTCAAGTTCCCGATAGACTTCGCCCTGCAGCGCTTCTACCGCCTCGAAGGCATCGCGCCCCGCCCAAAGCCGCTTGAAGGGCTCTGCCACGATCAACTTCATGCCCCCTCCTGCCCCAGGATCACATCGGCGGCATGCTGCGGCATGCTGTAAAGGTCGGCCGTATCGGCATACGCCAGGCCGTTGCGCGACCAATCGGCCCGCGCCGCGGGGTCATCGAGCATACGCTGCAGGTAGCGGTTGAGCTGCTCCTGCTCGAACGGCTCGTCCAGCACCAGACCGCAGTCGGCCTCGGCGATGTAGTGGGCATAGCCGCACACGCGCGACACCAGCACCGGCAAGCCCGCGACCAGGGCTTCGAGCAGCACGGTACCGGTGTTCTCGTTGTAGGCCGGGTGGATCAGCAGGTCGGCGCCCAGCAGGAAGCGCGGGATATCGCTGCGCCCCTTGAGAAACTGCACCTGGTCGCCCAGGCCCAGCGTCGCGCTCTGCAACTGGAAGACCTTGGGGTCATCCTGGCCGATCACCAGCAATCGGGTGCGCTTGCGCAAGGCCGTGGGCAATGCCGCCAACGCCTTGAGGCTGCGGTCCACGCCCTTGGTCTTGAACCCTGAACCGATCTGCACGATCAGCAACGCATCCTCGGCCAGGTCGAACTCCCTGCGCAGGTCGGCACGGATTTCAGCGGCGTTGGGCGGTGCACGACGATCCTGGGAGATGCCCGGCGGCAGCAGGTGAAAACGCTCGACCGGCGTGCCGTAGTGCTTGATGAACAGCGGCTGCTGCACCTCGGAGATCATCAGGATCTCGGTACCGGCCTCCTTGGCGAACACCGCCCGCTCGTATTCGGCGAAATGCCGGTAGCGGCCCCAACGCCGGTACAGGTCGCTGCGCAGGTTCTGCGCCTTGTCCTCGAAGCAGCCGTCGGCGGCGTAGTACACATCCAGCCCAGGCATCTTGTTGAAACCGATGAGCCGGTCCACCGGACGCTTGGCCAGGTCGGCCTGCATCCAGGCGGTGAGTTTCTCATTGCGCCGATGATTGAAGATCGCCTTGACCGGCGCCACCAGCACTTCGAAACCTGGCGGAATGTCGCCCTCCCAGATCAGCGTGTAGACGCGGATCTGGTGGCCGCGCTGCTGGCATTCCAGGGCGATGCGCATGAAATCGCGCTGCAGGCCGCCAAAGGGGAAGTATTTGTAAAGTACGAAAGCCAGTTGCATCAACGGACATCCTCAGCCAGCAGCAGCGCGCTCAGGCGGCTCGCTACATGCTCGGGATTCAGGCGAGTGAAGCACAGTGGCCACTCGCGGTTCAGATCGTACCGGCGCAGGTCTTCGGCGCTCGGTTTGTAGGTGCACTTCTTCTGCAAGCAGGGTGCGCACGGCCAGTCACTGGCCTGGTGGATCTGGGTCCGTCCATAGGCGCCGGTCAGGCCCGGGTTGGTCGGGCCGAACAGCGAAAGCGTCGGTACATCGAGGGCTGCGGCCAAGTGGCCCAGGCCGGTATCGACGGCGACGCAGGCCTTTGCAGCGGCCAGCACCCGTGCAACGCCGGCCAGGTTCAATTTGGGCAGCACTTGGCAATGGTTCAAGCCCTGGGCGATGCGCTCGGCCCTGGCCTTCTCGGCCGGGTTGCCCCAGGGCAGGCGCACTTCCAGCCTGCGCCGGCCCATGCGCTCGGCCAACTCGCGCCAGTAGGCCTCGGGCCAGTGCTTGGTGGCCCAGGTGGTACCGTGCAGAAAGACCACATAGGGCGCTGCCGGCGGCAACTGCAAGCGTTCAAGGTCCAGGCCGTAACGGCCAATGCCCTCGGGCAGGTCATAGGCCAGTGCCATGGCGAACAGCTGGCGCACGCGCTCGACGGCATGCTGGCCGACCGCAACCGACAGGCGTCGGTCGTAGAAGCGGCTGGCCCAGCCTTCACGGGCCGAGTACCGGTCCAGGCCTGCGACCGGTGCCTTCACATAGCGGGTCAGCCATGCTGACTTGACCAGGCCCTGGGCATCGATCACCAAGTCGTACTGGCGCTCGCGCAGGCGCTGCTTGAAGGCCTTCCACTCGCCGCTGCGAACGGTCTGCCAGAGGTGCTTGCGCCAGCGACGGATGGCCACCGGAATGACCTGATCGACCGCCGGATGCCAGCTGGGTATCTCGGCGAAACCTTCCTCGACGGCCCAGTCGAAGCGGATGCCGGGGATGGCATGGGCTGCATCGGTGAGCGCTGGCAGCGTGTGGATCACATCACCCAGCGAGGACGTCTTGATGATCAGTACCCGCACTTAGTCGACCTCGGTCAGCACGTCGATGATGTTCGCACCGCCCAGGCGGGTCAGCGCGGCGATGACCTGACCGGGTTCGAGCAGACGCAGGCAGTTGTAGTGACCGAAGCGGCAGGTGCGATCGAAACACGGGCTGCATTCGATGCCCAGGCGCACCACCTCGACCTGGCTGGCCAGCGGCGGTGTGAAACCAGGCGATGTGGAGCCGTACACGGCGACCAGCGGGCGATTGAGCGCCGCCGCCACGTGCATCAAGCCGGAATCATTGGAGACCACGGCGTCTGCGCAAGACATCAGGTCGATCGCCTCGGCCAGGGAGGTTTCACCGGCCAGGTTCACGGACTCTTCGCGTAGCCCAGGGATCAGCCGTTCGCGGATCTGCTCACCCACTGGGTGATCGCTTTTCGAGCCGAACAGCCAGACCTGCCACCCCTGGCGGATCATGGCATCGGCCACGGCGGCATAGTGCTCGGCCGGCCAGCGCTTGGCTTCGCCGAATTCAGCGCCTGGGCATAGCGCCAGCACCGGACGGTCCAGCTCCAGGCCGAACTTGGTCAGCGCCGCTTCACGGCTGTGCGGCTCGATCTGCAGGCTGGGCTGGGGGTAGGGCTTTGGCAGCTCGGCACCGGGGGCATAGGCCAAGGCCATGAAGCGCTCGATCATCAACGGGTAACGCGCTTTGTCCAGCTTGCGGACATCGTTGAGCAAACCGAAACGCATTTCGCCACGCCAGCCGGTGCGTTTGGGGATACCGGCAAAGAACGGTACCAGCGCCGATTTCAGCGAATTGGGCAACAAGAGGGCCTGGTCGTACTGACCGCTGAGCGACTTGCCGATGCGCCGCCGTGTGGCCAGCTCCAGCGCACCGTGGCCGAGCGGGAAGCTCAAGGCCTGGCGCACCTCGGGCATGCGCTCAAGGATTGGCCGGCTCCATTCGGGGGCAAGCACATCGATCACGCAGTCGGGGTGCTGCTGTTTCAGGCACTGGAACAAGGTCTGCGCCATCACCATGTCGCCGACCCAGCTGGGGCCAATGATCAGTATTCTCATGCTAGGTCCAGAAACGCTCGGGGAGGCGACAGGCTGCAATTCAGCCCGGCCTCCCCTCTTTATATTCAGGCTATGTGGCCGACAGTGTAACACCGGGGCTGCTTCACGCCTCAATCGCGGCGGATCCTCACCCTGAGGAGCCGCCGCGACTGGGCTCAGCTCAGGCCGAGCTCGCTCCAGATACGCCGCACCTGGCGGCGCTCATCGGCAAACTGCGCGGCATCGATCACCCCGGCCTGCTTCTGCAGCGCCTGGCGGTGAGAGGCCGCGCGAAATGCCTTGTACACCTCACGCAGCAACACCGCGTCGGCGGCAGGCATCAGCCCCACTTGCTCCAGCTCTTCCAGAATGCGGATGTTATCGGTCCATCGAACCAGGCCTGTGTGGTCATGGGACCAGGCCAAAGCGGCGTATTGCACCATAAATTCGATATCGACGATACCGCCCGCATCCTGCTTGATGTCAAAGGGCATACCCGGCTCGAAGGCGTTGGGTGCGGTGCCGGCGACAGTGGCCTTCGTGCCCAGGCTGGCGCGCATCTTGGCGCGCATTTCACTGACTTCGATACGCAGCTTCTCAAGGTCGCGGGGTTGTCCCAGCACCTGCGCCCGCACCCTCTCGAACGCCTGTCCAACCCGCGGGCAGCCCACCAGCACGCGGGCACGGACCAGTGCCTGGTGCTCCCAGGTCCAGGCCTCGCTTTGCTGGTAGCGCTCGAATGCGCCCAGCGAGCTGACCAACAGGCCTGCGGCGCCTGAGGGCCGTAGACGCATGTCCACGTCATACAATTGGCCCGAGTTGGTCTGGGTGGTCAGCAGGTGAATGATGCGCTGCCCCAGCCGCGTGAAGAACTGCGCACTGTCGATAGGCTTGGCGCCGTCGGTTTCGGCCTGGGGGTCGCCATCGTGGATGAACACCAGGTCCAGGTCCGACCCATGGCCCGTTTCCAGGCCGCCAACCTTGCCGTAGCCGATGATGACGAACCCCGGGTCGCAGGGCATGCCGTCGCTGCCCATCGGTTGCCCGTGGCGGGCAACGGTCTGGCGCCAGGCCAGGGCAAGCACCTGATCGAGGATGGCCTCGGCCAGCCACGTCAGGTAGTCGCTGACCTTCATTAGCGGCAGGTTGCCACTGATTTCCGAGGCGGCCACGCGCAAGCTGTGCGCCAGTTTGAAATGACGCAGCGCCTCCATCTGTTGTTCCAGGTCATCTTCCGGAATGCGCGTGAGGCGCTCGCGCAATTCGCTGGCCAGCTCCGGTGCCAGTGGCGGGCTGAACAGGCGGCCTTCATTGAGCAACTCATCGAGCAACAAGGGGTAGCGTGCGATCTGCTCGGCAATCCATGGACTGGCGGCGCACAGGGTCAGCAGACGGCGCAGGGCACCGGGGTTTTCGGTGAGCAATACCAGGTAGGCAGAGCGCCGGGCCACGGCCTCGACCAGCGGCAGTACTCGCTCAAGCACCAGGTCGGGGTTCTCGTGCTCGACCGCCTGGGCCAGCAGTCGCGGAATGAAGGCGTCCAGCCGCTCGCGCCCAAGGCGCTGCATCGAACGCAGCTGCGGGCTGGCGCGCAGGGCCGCCAGGCGCCGCAAGGCCTCGCTTGGCAGCTTGAAGCCGGCCTCCTCCAGCTGGCGGCCGGCAGCCTCTTCATCCTGGGCCTGCTCCCACAACGGCGACCATTCACCGCCGACCACCAACTCGCTTTCGCTTTCGTCTTCGTCAGGGTCGGCGATGACCTGCCGGAAATGCCAGTCAATGCGCTCACGCCACTGGCCAAGTTGAGCCTCGAAGGCTTGCCAGTCGGCGTAGCCCAGCATGTAGGCGACACGGGCCTGATCGGTTTCGTTTTCGGGCAACATCTGCGTCTGGCGGTCGGCAATGGCCTGGATGGCGTGCTCGGTGTAGCGCAAGAATGCATAACCCTCCCGCAGCTCGGTGACCACGGCAGGGGGCAGGTAGCCTTGGCCTTCCAGGGTAGCCAGCACCTTGAGCAGAGGCCGCTGCTGCAAGCTGAGGTCGCGACCGCCGTGAATCAGCTGGAAGGCCTGGGCGATGAACTCTACTTCGCGAATGCCGCCTGCACCCAGCTTGATGTTGTCGGCCATGCCCTTGCGCCGCACTTCCTGCTGAATCAGCTGCTTCATGGTGCGCAGGGCTTCGATGGCCGAGAAATCCAGGTACCGCCGGTAGACGAACGGGCGCAGCATGTCCTGCAGCTGAGCGCCGGCGGCCTGATCGCCTGCCACTACCCGTGCCTTGATCATGGCATAGCGTTCCCAGTCGCGGCCCTGGTCCTGGTAATACTGCTCCAGCGCGTTGAAGCTGAGCACCAGTGCACCGGACGACCCGTAAGGGCGCAGGCGCATGTCGACGCGAAACACGAAGCCATCGACCGTGACCGGGTCCAGGGCCTTGATCAGGCGCTGACCCAGGCGGGTGAAGAACTCCTGGTTGTCCAGCGAGCGTTTCACGCCTTCGGTTTCGCCGCCTTCGGGGAATGCGAAGATCAAGTCGATGTCCGAGGAGAGGTTCAGCTCGCGTGCACCGAGCTTGCCCATGCCCAGCACCACCATGTGTTGTGGGTGGCCGCTGCGGTTGCCGATCGGCGTGCCGAATTGCTGGCAGTGCCGTGGGTACAACCACTGGTAGGCCTCGTCGATGGCGGCATCGGCCAGGTCGGAGAGATCGCGGCAGGTCTCACCGAGATCGGCCTGGCGGGTAATGTCACGCCAGATGATGCGTACCTGCTGGCGGTTGCGCTCGCGACGCAGGTTGCGGGCAAGCTCGTCCTCGCTTTGAGCCGCCTGGGCAACCTTGGCAACATGGCCGCGCAGCTCGCCTGGCCCGTAGCTGCGCTCCAGCTCGCCGCTGTGCATCAGCCCGCAGAGCAGGCCCGGGTCGCGCTGCACCTGGGTCAGCACGAAGTCGCTGACGGCCGCCACCTGGTCGAACTGCCGAGCATGCCGCTCGCTCCAACTGCCCAGGTCCAGTTCGGGGTGTGCGGCTACCGCCTCGTGAAGAAACTGTTGGTTGCGCAGGGTCAGTGGTTGAAGAACGGCAGGCAGCTGGCAAGGCAAAGGCAGGCGCATGGGCTATCCTTGATCGGCGTGAAATGGATGAGGAAAGGCGGCCAAGGGAAAGCCGGACCACGGTTGGACTGTCATACAAAAGTTGGAAATAGCTGAAAACATCGAATTCGTGGCATGGAACATCAACAGTTATCCGTTCGTGGAACATTGCCAACCAACATGAACGTTTTTCCTCACAAGCCAGGATGCGACCAAACGTCGCACAAATGTAGTTTTACTACTGTGTCTGTCGCGCAAAAGCATGAAATGCGAAAGCAAATGTAGTAAAACTACACGGCGCCGGACGAAGATCCCGGTAATCCAAGAATTCACGACGTCTGCCCATAAGGCCAGTCGCAATCTCAGGCAATCGATTCTGGTTGCCTTTCCGCCCTGGAGCAAGCCATGCAAGACCTCGATCCAATCGAAACCCAGGAATGGCTGGATGCCCTGGAGTCGGTCCTCGACAAAGAAGGCGAAGACCGCGCTCATTACCTGATGACCCGTATGGGCGAGCTGGCCACCCGCAGTGGCTCCCAGCTGCCATATGCGATCACCACGCCATACCGCAACACCATCCCTGTCACCCACGAAGCACGCATGCCTGGCGACCTGTTCATGGAACGCCGCATTCGCTCGATGGTGCGTTGGAACGCCCTGGCCATGGTCGTGCGCACCAACCTGAAAGACTCGGACCTGGGCGGACACATCTCCAGCTTCGCCTCCAGCGCCACCCTGTACGACATCGGCTTCAACTATTTCTTCCAGGCGCCGACCGAAGAGCACGGCGGCGATCTGATCTTCTTCCAGGGCCACGCCTCGCCGGGCGTCTACGCCCGCGCCTTCATGGAAGGCCGCATCAGCGAAGAGCAGATGAACAACTTCCGCCAGGAAGTCGATGGCAACGGCCTGTCCTCGTACCCACACCCTTGGCTGATGCCTGACTTCTGGCAGTTCCCGACCGTTTCGATGGGTCTGGGCCCGATCCAGGCTATCTACCAGGCACGCTTCATGAAGTACCTGGAAGCCCGTGGGTTCATTCCGGCAGGCAAGCAGAAAGTCTGGTGCTTCATGGGCGACGGCGAGTGCGACGAGCCCGAATCCCTGGGCGCAATCGCCCTGGCCGGCCGCGAGAAGCTGGACAACCTGATCTTCGTCATCAACTGCAACCTGCAGCGCCTCGACGGCCCGGTTCGCGGCAACGGCAAGATCATCCAGGAACTCGAAGGCGTGTTCCGCGGCGGTGGCTGGAACGTCAACAAAGTGGTCTGGGGTCGCTTCTGGGATCTGCTGCTGGCCAAGGACACCAACGGTGCCCTGCAACGCCGTATGGACGAAGTCATCGACGGCGAGTACCAGAACTACAAGGCCAAAGACGGCGCTTACGTGCGTGAGCACTTCTTCAACACCCCAGAGCTCAAGGCCATGGTCGAAGACCTGTCCGACGACGAGATCTGGAAGCTCAACCGTGGCGGCCACGACCCGTACAAGGTCTATGCGGCCTACCACCAGGCGGTCAACCACAAGGACCAGCCTACCGTCATCCTGGCCAAGACCATCAAGGGTTACGGTACCGGTGCCGGCGAAGCCAAGAATACCGCGCACAACACCAAGAAGGTCGATGTCGACAGCCTGCGTCACTTCCGTGACCGCTTCGATATTCCCGTCAAGGATGCGGACCTGGAGAACCTGCCGTTCTACAAGCCCGAAGAAGGTTCTGCCGAGGCCCGTTACCTGGCCGAGCGGCGTGCAGCCCTGGGCGGCTTCGTGCCCCAGCGCCGCGCCAAGAGCTTCAGCGTGCCGACCCCGCCTCTGGAAACCCTCAAGGCGATCCTGGACGGCTCGGGCGACCGCGAAATTTCCACTACCATGGCGTTCGTGCGCATCCTGGCGCAGTTGGTCAAGGACAAGGAAATCGGTCAGCGCATCGTGCCGATCATCCCTGACGAAGCCCGTACCTTCGGCATGGAAGGCATGTTCCGCCAGTTGGGCATCTACTCGTCGGTTGGCCAGCTCTACGAGCCGGTCGACAAGGACCAGGTGATGTTCTACCGCGAGGACAAGAAAGGCCAGATCCTCGAAGAAGGCATCAACGAAGCCGGCGCCATGTCGTCGTTCATCGCTGCCGGTACTTCGTACAGCTGCCACAACCAGCCGATGCTGCCGTTCTACATCTTCTACTCGATGTTCGGCTTCCAGCGTATCGGCGACCTGGCCTGGGCCGCTGGCGACAGTCGTACCCGTGGCTTCCTGATCGGCGGCACCGCCGGCCGTACCACGCTCAACGGCGAAGGCCTGCAGCACGAGGACGGTCACAGCCACATGATGGCCGGTACCATCCCGAACTGCCGCACCTATGATCCAACCTACGGCTACGAGCTGGCGGTGATCATCCAGGACGGCATGAAGAAGATGACCGAAGAACAACAGGACATCTTCTACTACATCACCGTGATGAACGAGTCCTACCAGCAGCCAGCCATTCCGGCCGGTGCCGAGGAAGGCATCATCAAGGGCATGTACCTGCTCGAGGAAGACACTCGCGAAGCCGCACACCACGTGCAGCTGATGGGTTCGGGCACCATCCTGCGCGAAGTGCGCGAAGCGGCGAAGATTCTGCGTGAAGAGTTCAACGTCGGTGCCGACGTGTGGAGCGTCACCAGCTTCAACGAACTGCGTCGCGACGGCCTGGCCGTGGAACGTGCCAACCGCCTCAAGCCTGGCCAGAAGCCACAGCAGACCTACGTCGAGCAGTGCCTGAGCGGCCGCAAGGGGCCAGTCATCGCTTCCACCGACTACATGAAGCTGTTCGCCGAGCAGATCCGCCAGTGGGTGCCGAGCAAAGAGTTCAAGGTCCTGGGTACCGACGGTTACGGTCGCAGCGACAGCCGCAAGAAGCTGCGTCACTTCTTCGAAGTAGACCGTCACTTCGTGGTACTGGCTGCCCTGGAAGCGCTGGCTGACCGTGGCGAGATCGAACCCAAGGTTGTGGCTGACGCCATCGTCAAGTTCGGCATCGACCCGGACAAGCGCAACCCATTGGACTGCTGAGGAGTATTTTTAAGTGAGCGAACTCATTCGCGTACCTGACATCGGCAGCGGTGAAGGTGAAATCATCGAGCTGTTCGTCAAGGTCGGTGACCGTATCGAGGCTGACCAAAGCCTGCTGACCCTGGAGTCCGACAAGGCCTCCATGGAAATTCCGGCGCCAAAGGCCGGCATCGTCAAGGAATTGAAAGTCAAGCTGGGTGATCGCCTGAAAGAAGGCGACGAACTGCTGGTTCTGGAAGCCGAGGGTGCCGCTGATGCGGCCCCTGAGGCACCTGCGGCCGAACAGAAGCCAGCACAGGCCGAAGCGGCCGCACCGGCACCTGCTGCCGAGGCCGCGCCAGCACCCGCTGCTGCCCCGGCTGCCGCTAGCGTGCAGGACATCCACGTGCCGGACATTGGCTCGTCGGGTAAGGCCAAGATCATCGAAGTGCTGGTCAAGGCAGGCGATACCGTCGAAGCCGATCAGTCGCTGATCACCCTGGAGTCCGACAAGGCCTCCATGGAAATCCCTTCGCCTGCCGCTGGCGTGGTCAAGGAAGTCATTGCCAAGCTTGACGACGAAGTGGGCACCGGCGACCTGATCCTCAAGCTGGAAATTGCAGGCGCAGCGCCTGCCCCAGCGCAGGCTCCAGCCGCCGCTGCACCGGCCAAGACCGAAGCCGCACCTGCCCCTGCCGCTGCTGCCCCGGCTGCCGCTGCGCCTGCCCCAGCTGCAACCGCCCCGGCTGCCGGCAACAACGCCAAGGTGCATGCCGGCCCAGCCGTGCGTCAGCTGGCCCGTGAGTTCGGCGTAGAGCTCGGTGCCGTGGCAGCGACCGGCCCACACGGCCGCATCCTGAAAGAAGACGTGCAGGTTTACGTCAAGGCCATGATGCAGAAGGCCAAGGAAGCGCCGGCAGCTGCCGGTGCAACCGGCGGCGCTGGCATTCCGCCGATTCCGGTGGTCGATTTCAGCAAGTTCGGTGAAGTCGAAGAAGTGGCCATGACCCGCCTGATGCAGGTCGGTGCTGCCAACCTGCACCGCAGCTGGCTGAACGTGCCGCACGTTACCCAGTTCGACTCCGCTGACATCACTGAGCTCGAAGCCTTCCGCGTTGCCCAGAAAGCCGTCGCAGAAAAGGCCGGCGTCAAGCTGACCGTCCTGCCGCTGCTGCTCAAGGCCTGCGCCTTCCTGCTCAAGGAACTGCCAGACTTCAACAGCTCGCTGGCACCAAGCGGCAAAGCGGTCATCCGCAAGAAATACGTGCACATCGGTTTTGCCGTGGACACGCCCGATGGCCTGCTGGTACCGGTAATCAAGAACGTCGACCAGAAGAGCCTGCTGCAGCTGGCTGGCGAAGCGGCTGCACTGGCCGAGAAGGCGCGCACCAAGAAGCTGTCGGCGGACGAGATGCAGGGCGCCTGCTTCACCATCTCCAGCCTTGGTCACATTGGCGGCACCGGCTTCACGCCGATCGTCAACGCCCCCGAGGTAGCCATCCTGGGCGTCTCCAAGGCGACCATGCAGCCTGTCTGGGACGGCAAGGCCTTCCAGCCCAAGCTGATGCTGCCGCTGTCGCTGTCGTACGATCACCGTGTGATCAACGGCGCCGCCGCTGCGCGCTTCACCAAGCGTCTGGGCGATGTGCTGGGCGATATCCGCACCATGCTGCTGTAAGGCAGCGCACTGCCCCTCCTGGTGAGGGGCAGCTTCTTTTTCGAGCTGCCACGCTCGTACCTCAACCCCGTCGATTGACGGGGCTTTTTTTGCCTGGAGCAAAGTAGGCGTTGAGCGGGAACAGGATGGTCCCGGCGCACCGCCGCGTTGCCGAGCATCGCTGCAAACCCGCACTGAACAGCCGTCCTACAGATTTCGTGGTGTCGGCCGATAACCCTGTTACAGCTTCGTACATGGCCGCTTGCCAGCTATAGGGACATGATGCAACCTTGCCAGATTCGACGCGGTCCAACGGGCGCGTTCCCTCTTCAAGCGAGTCTTCGATGAAAAGCCAACCCGATGCTGGCAACCGTGTGACGGGCGAGGTCGTCACGCAGTTACCCGTGCCCTCGCGGTTGGGCATGCTGCGCTTCGAAAGGCTCAACGAAGCCAGTTGGTCGCTGCTCTACCTGGACCCAGCCTGCGAGCGCCAGTTCGGCGTTCATGCCAGTGACCTCTGCGCGCTGGTCGATGCCCCTTACGCCAGCCTCATGGAACCTGAGGCCCGCTACCGACTGCATGACGACATCCAGCTGCAACTGTCGCAACGCGGCTATTACCGTGTGCGCTACACGCTGCACACGCCAGGCGCCTCCGTGCGCATGCTGGAGGTCGGCGAAGTTTTCAAAAAGCATGCCCGCCAGTTGTTGTGTGGTTACCTGAGCGTACTCGACGATCACCCGGAAGACACGGGCGAGACCGCCAGTGACCTGGAGTCACGCAACAACCGCCTGCAGTTGGCCCTGCAACTGAACCAGCGTGCCCAGCGTGAGCAGCTCGAGCACCTGGAGCGCGTGCGCAGCCAGCAGGACCTCATCCTGCGCCTGGCCCGTCAACGCTACAGCGCCGAGAACTCGTTGCTCGAAGCCGCCGAACTGATCACCCGCAGCGCTTGTGAGATCTACAAGATCGACTGCGCCGGTATCTGGCACTTGGAAGGCCAACGGCTTGAGCCGATCACCGCCTGGTACAGCGACGTGCAAGCGCACCGCCAGCCCGAGGCCATCGACGCCAGCCATTTCCCGGATTACCTCGAGGCCCTGCATGCCAGCCGTGCGATCGACGCGCACAACGCCGGGCACGATCCCCGTACACGTGCATTAATGCAGAGCCTGGGGCCTGGCAACAAGGCGATGCTCGATGCCAGCATTCGCGTCGACGGACAAGTGGTGGGCGTCTTGTGCCTGGAACAGGCCGGCCAGCCACGCGCCTGGCAGTCCGATGAGATCGCCTTTGCCGGTGAGCTGGCCGACCAGTTCGCCCAGGTCATCACCAACCACAACCGCCGTGCGGCGGCCAGTGCGCTGCACCTGTTCCAACGCGCCGTGGAGCAGAGCGCCAGTGCCTTCCTGCTGGTGAACCGGGATGGGCAGGTTGAGTATGTGAACCCGAGCTTCACTGCCATCACCCAATACAGCACCGAGGAAGTGCAAGGGCGTCACCTGGGTGAATTGCCCGCCCTTGAGAACCTCAACGAGCTGCTGTTCGACTCACCTTCGAGCCTGGCCATGGGTAACAGCTGGCAGGGCGAATTCAAGAGCCGGCGCAAGAACCTGGAGCCCTATTGGGGGCAGCTGTCGATTTCCAAGGTGTATGGTGACAACCGCGAGCTGACCCATTACATCGGCATCTACGAAGATGTCACCCAGAGCAAGCTTGCGCAGCAGCGCATCGAGCGGCTGGCCTACACCGACAACCTGACCAACTTGGGTAACCGTCCGGCGTTCATCCGCAGCCTGGATGAATGCTTCGCCCGGGATGTGCAGAATCCGATGTGCCTGCTGCTGGTGGACATCGACAACTTCAAGCGCATCAACGACAGTCTGGGCCATCACACGGGCGACAAGCTGCTCATCAGCCTGGCCAGGCGCCTGCGCAACAGCCTGCATGCCGGCGGCATCCTGGCCCGATTTGCCAGCAACGAGTTTGCCGTGTTGCTCGACGACACCAGCCTGGAGGCTGGCCAGGGGGTTGCGCAACAATTGTTGCGCACCCTCGACAAGCCAATGTTCGTCGACAACCAGCTGATCAATGTCACTGCATCGGTGGGCCTGGCCAGCGCTCCCCAGCATGGTGCCGACCCCACCAGCCTGATGAAAAACGCCGGGTTGGCACTGCACAAGGCCAAGGCCAACGGCAAGCACCAGGTGCAGGTGTTCACTGAGGTCCTCAACGCCGAAGCCAGCTACAAACTGTTCGTCGAGAACAACCTGCGCCGCGCATTGACCCAGAACGAGCTGGAGGTGTTCTACCAGCCCAAGCTGTGCCTGCGCAGCGGCCGGCTGCTGGGCCTGGAAGCCCTGCTGCGCTGGAACCATCCCGAACGGGGGATGATCCGGCCTGACCAGTTCATCAGCGTGGCCGAAGAAACCGGTCTGATCATCCCCATCGGCAAATGGGTGGTGCGCCAGTCGTGCCGCATGAGCAACGAACTGCGTGCAGCGGGGCTTGGCAACCTGCGCGTTGCGATCAACCTGTCGCCCAAGCAGTTTTCCGACCCTGATCTGGTCGCCTCGATCAGTAGCATCATCAGGGAAGAAGGCTTGCCTGCGCACCAACTGGAGCTGGAGCTGACCGAAGGGTTGCTGCTCGAAGCCAGTGAGGACACCCATCGGCAACTCGACGAACTCAAGGCATTGGGCCTGACCCTGGCCATGGATGACTTCGGCACCGGTTACTCCTCGCTGAGCTACCTGAAGAAGTTTCCGATCGACATCCTCAAGATCGACCGCAGCTTCATCAAGGACATCCCCGACAACCAGGACGACATGGAAATCACCTCGGCGGTGATCGCCATGGCCCACAACCTCAAGCTGAAGGTGGTGGCCGAGGGCATTGAAACTCCTGCGCAGCTGGGTTTCCTGCGTCGACACCGGTGTGACATCGGGCAGGGCTATCTGTTTGACCGGCCTATCCCGGGGCGAGAGCTGGCAGAGCGCCTGCAACGCTACCCGCGAGGCCCAGCCGCCTGACATCAGCGCAAACCTCGGGCACACTAGAAACCATTCGGGCTGCATCGCAGGCTGGTCCGTCCTCACAGATCGCGCAGGTCATGTGATCGGGAGCGGACTTGTCGGCGATAGCCCTGACGCTACCCAACTGAATAGACACAGAGGAACGGCCATGGTCCTGCGTTCGGAAATACTGGTGAACAAAAATGTCATGCCCACTGCGGAGCAGGCCCTGCCTGGCCGCGAAACGCCGATGAGCCTGCCCGAGTTCCACTACGTGTTCAAGGAGACGCCGCTGCTTGGGCCATTCTTCGAGGACGTGGATTTCGCGATTTTCGGCCTGGGGTGTTTCTGGGGCGCGGAGCGCCGATTCTGGCAGCGTGAGGGGGTGGTCAGTACCGTTGTGGGTTATGCCGGCGGCTTTACGCCGAACCCGACCTACGAAGAGGTCTGCTCAGGCCTGACCGGGCACACCGAAGTGGTGCTGGTGGTCTTCGACAAGAGCAAAGTGAGCTACGGTGAACTGCTGACCATGTTCTGGGAACTGCACAACCCGACCCAGGGCATGCGCCAGGGCAACGATGTCGGCACGCAGTACCGCTCGGCCATCTACTGCACCAGCCCCGAACAGCTGGAACAGGCCAAGGCCAGCCGCGACGCTTTCCAGGCCGAACTGAGCAAGGCTGGCTTCGGCGAAATCACCACTGAAATCGACCAGGCACCGACGGTGTACTTCGCCGAGGCCTACCATCAGCAGTACCTGGCCAAGAACCCGGACGGCTACTGCGGTATCGGTGGTACGGGCGTGTGCATGCCGGCCAGTTTGCAAGGAAACTGAGCATGAGCACCATGACCCTGTTCCACTCGCCCCTGTCGCCATTCGTACGCAAGGTCATGGTGGTGTTGCACGAGACCGGCCAACTGGACCGAGTGGCGCTTGAGCCTGTGAACATCAGCCCGGTCAACGGGGACGAGCAGCTCAACGCCGGCAATCCCATTGGCAAGATTCCGGCGCTGCGCCTGGCAGACGGTACCGTGCTGCACGACAGCCGGGTGATCTGCGAGTACCTGGATCAGCAACATGTGGGGTTGCCGCTGCTGCCCCGTGAAGGCTCTGCTCGCTGGCGACGCATGACGCTGGTCTCCCAGGCGGATGCCATTCTGGATGCGGCCGTCTCGAGCCGCTACGAAACATTCGTGCGACCGGTCGAGAAACGTTGGGATGGATGGCTGGAGGCGCAGGGGGACAAGATCCGCCGTAGCCTGGCCAACCTTGAGCAAGCCCACCTGGCGGAGCTGATGTCAGGGTTCGACTTGGCCGCGATCGGCGTGGCTTGCGCATTGGGGTACCTGGACTTGCGCCAGCCTACGTTCGGCTGGCGTGAGCGCCAGCCTGGCCTGGCAGCCTGGTATGCCGAGGTGAGCACGCGGCCTTCGATGGTGGCAACGGCACCGGGTGCCTGACAGACGGCCAGTGGAGCGGCAGCAACAACGCGCCTGCTCAGGCAATGATGATCAGCAGTCAGGCTTGCCAGCGGTGAATCGTTTTGCCGGATTCACCGCGCCCTTGAACTCGCGCAGCGCCTTGGCACCCACCAACAGCGGGTAGTTGAAGTTGCTGCGATCCACCAGGTTGACCTCCACGGTTCGCTTCACGTCTCCCAGGCACAGTTCCAGGTCTACCACCGGGCGCTTGGCACTCTCGGGTGTATCGCCCTCATCCTCGTCATCGGCACGGCCCTTGATCTTGCTGATACGCGAGACCTGGTGCTCGTACACCTTGCCGTCGGCATCCTTGGTCGCCAGGCGGAAACGTACCCACTCCTGCCCATCGCGGGTGAACAACTCGATGTCCTTGGCCGACAGCGACGCCGTATAGGCGCCAGTATCCATCTTGGCCTTGAGCGTCTGGCCAATCTCCGGCAGCGCGATATTCTCGTAGCGCCCGTACAGCGTAGGTTCGGCGGCCATCACCGGTAGCGTCAACAACGTCAGCACGGCAAACAGTGATTTCACAAGCAAGCTTCCTTGATCGATTTACGGGTTAGACCGCACAAGCAGCCCAGGTTCGCGGTCCAAAGCCTAACCAACATAATGTGAAACATTTGTCCGTGCCGCCGGGCATTGGAGGTTTGGCGTAGTCCGCAAGCCTGCTTATCATTGCCGATCGTTATGGTTCTGACAGAAAGAGTCTCCTTATGCGTCGCGTGCTGACCGGCATACTTACAGCCACCTTGCTGCTGCTCAACACCTTGGTGTTGATCGGGCCCCTGCTGGTGTTCGCCTTGTTCAAACTGGTGCTGCCTGGCCGTGGGCGCGACCGTGCATCAGGGGCCGTGATGTGGGTGGCCGAAACCTGGTCGGAAATCGACAAAGCCATCTTTGCCTTGTGCACACCCACCCAATGGGACATTCGCGGTATCGAAAACCTGCGCCGTGACACCTCGTACCTTGCGATCAGCAATCACCAGAGCTGGGTGGACATTCCCGCCTTGATCGAGAGCCTCAACCGGCGCACCCCCTTCTTCAAGTTCTTCCTGAAGAAGGAATTGATCTGGGTGCCGCTGCTGGGCCTGGCATGGTGGGGCCTGGACTATCCGTTCATGAAGCGCTACAGCAAGGCCTTTCTGGAGAAGCACCCCGAGCTCAAGGGCAAGGATCTGGAAATCACCAAGGCTGCCTGCGAGCTGTTCAAGCGCCAACCGGTAACCGTGGTCAATTACCTGGAAGGCACCCGCTTCACCGAGGCCAAGCGCCAGGCGCAACAATCACCCTACCGCCATCTGCTAAAGCCCAAGGCCGGTGGCGTGGCGTTCGTGCTCGCAGCGCTGGGTGAGCAGCTCGATGCGTTGCTGGACGTCACCATTGTGTACCCAGGCGACAAGGCGCCAGGTTTCTGGGACTTGCTCAATGGCAGTGTCAGCCGGGTAATTATCGACATTCAGGTGCGCGAGCTCGACCCAGCGCTGTGGGCGGGCGATTACGAAAGCGATCCTGTTTTCCGTCAGACAGTGCAGGCGTGGGTGAACCAGCTGTGGCTGGAAAAGGATGAGCGGATCGAGCGGTTGCGTTGGGAATGAATGCATTTTGTTGCTTCTGTGGCTCTAGCGCCGGCAAGCCGGGGCCTGAAGGATCATGACAGCCATCGGGACATTCAGGCGGTAGGGCTACTTGACGCTGGAACAGCCTGCCAATGCCCGCCAAGCTTTTTTTCGGCCTCCTGATACTTCTTGTCACACACCCCTTTTGTGGATAAAGATCGATCACAGACAACTACAAAAAACTCTGGATCGACCGATGACCCAACCATCAAGCTCAGCCCCACCCCAACTACGTCGAGTTCTGGGCCTTCCTGCCCTGGTATTCTTCGGCCTGGTGTACATGGTCCCGCTGACCATTTTCACCACCTACGGCATCGTCACCGAGCTTACCGGTGGCCGCACGTCAGGCGCCTATCTGATCACGCTGATGGCCATGCTGTTCACAGCCGCGTCCTACAGTTTCATGGTCAAACGCTTCCCGGTCGCAGGTTCGGCCTACTCCTACACCCACATGGCTTTCGGCCAGAACACAGGCTTTCTGGCGGGCTGGTCGCTGCTGCTCGACTACCTGTTCCTGCCGATGATCAACTACCTGCTCATCGGTCTGTTCCTGAATATCGCCTTCCCAGCAGTGCCGGCCTGGGCTTTCGTCCTCGCCTGCATCGCCTTGGTGACCGTCCTCAACGTGCTCGGTATCAGCTCGGTGGCCAAGACCAGCAACCTGATCGTGGGTGCGCAAATCGTCTTCATTGGGGTGTTCATCGCGCTGTCCTGGCAGACCCTCAACCACGGCCAGCCCATCGACTGGCTGGCGCCGCTGCACGGTGACGGTAGCGCACCTGGCTTTGGTCCGATGATGGCAGGCGCGGCAGTGCTATGCCTGTCCTTCCTGGGGTTCGATGCCGTTTCCACCCTGGCCGAAGAAAGCCGCGATGCTCGGCGTGACGTGCCTCGGGCGATCATCCTCACCACGCTGTTCGCCGGCCTGCTGTTCACCGTGCTGGCCTATGTGAGCCAACTGGTGCTGCCAGGCAGCACCTTCGCCAATGCCGATGCTGCTGCGAATGAGGTCATGCTCAAGGCAGGCGGGCAGTTCCTGGCCAACTTCTTCACTGCCGCTTATGTCGCCGGCAGCCTCGGCTCGGCCTTGGCCTCCCAGGCCGCAGTGTCGCGCATCCTCTACACCATGGGCCGTGACCGGGTGCTGCCGCAGCGCACGTTCGGTCACCTGTCGCCACGCCTCGGCACACCGGTATTCGCCATCGTGGTGGTGTCGGCGTTCTCACTGCTGGCGCTGGTGATCGACTTGTCCACCCTGGCCTCGCTGATCAGCTTCGGCGCCTTGGTGGCGTTCTCGGCGGTGAACCTGGCGGTGGTGAAGACGCATCTGATGGACGATGCCAGCCTGCGCACTGCGAAGGGGCTATTGAGCTATGGCGTAGTGCCACTGGTGGGCTTGGGATTGACGCTGTGGCTGTGGACCAGTCTGTCGGCGCTGACCTTGGTGATTGGCCTGTGCTGGTTTGCGCTGGGGCTGGCATACCTGGCAGTGCTGACCGCCGGCTTCCGCCGCCCGGTGCGCCTGGTGGAATTCACCGAGGCTGCCTGACCCAATCATATCGCGGCCTGCGCGGCCCCTTGAGCGGCCTTGCCGGGGCGCCGGACCGGTCGGAAAGGGCCGCGCAGCTGTCCCGGCAATCTCCGAGGCGAAGCTGAAATTCCGGAGCCGCTACGCCAGGGCGGCTCCCCTGAAGTAGTCTGAAGCCAGCGGCGTGCACTAGTAATTCTGTTAGTTGTACCTGGCGCTCTAAAGCGCCAAGACTTAGGCTTACCGACTTGCAAGGCCAAACCCTATGTCAGCAGCGATGCATGCCTATAGCCCTTACGGGTACCACCAAAACCAAGCAAGCCCTGCATCCATGCTTGGCTTCAATGGTGAGCGGTACGAGCCGTTTACTTATGGATATGCCTTGGGTCAAGGCTACCGTTGCTATCGCCCGACATTGATGCGTTTCCAAGAGCCAGACGACCTCAGTCCGTTTCTAGAAGGAGGGTTTAATACCTATGTTTATTGCAAGGGTGATCCCGTTAATTACCAAGACGACTCAGGGCATGCTCCGACGCCAGCGCAACTGAATGCGGCCATCAATAAGCTGAAGCCTGTTCAATCGGGCCGTGCCAAACAGCAACCCTCTACCAGAATAAATAGGCGCAACGAGCAACCCGCCGCCC
>NZ_JBJJMO010000008.1:0-109819 GCF_046231935.1 Pseudomonas sp. KCJK9111
ATAGAGGGTTACCCACAGGGCGATTTATCCTCAAGAGAAAGTAGCGCTTATCAACGGAGCTCAGATAGGGTTTTCCACAGGGCTTAGCGGCTACCGTTCCTGGCTGTCCCTTCGCTGGAGGCTTATTCCAAGCCAAAAAAAACCGCCCCTGAAGGGCGGTTGGCTGGTCCGGGACCAGGTTGTTTATTACTTGCCGATGCAGAAACTCGAGAAAATCCGCCCCAACAAGTCGTCGGAGCTGAAGGCGCCGGTGATTTCCCCAAGCACCTGCTGCGCCTGACGCAAGTCCTCTGCCAGTAATTCACCTGCACCTGCGAGGGTCAGCTGCGCACGACCGTGCTCAAGGTGCTCACTGGCCTGGCGCAAGGCATCCAGGTGCCGTCGACGGGCGCTGAAACCACTTTCAGCGGTTTGTTCATAGCCCATGCAGGCCTTGAGATGGTCGCGCAACAGCTGCAGGCCCCCACCCTCTCCTTTGGCGCTCAGCGTGATGGTGGCTTGTCCATCTTCACCCTGGTGCAGCGCTACTGGCTCCCCACTCAGATCCGCTTTATTGCGTATGAGGGTTACCCGTGCTGGATCCGGACGCTGGTCCAGAAACTCGGGCCATAAAGCAAAGGGATCGTCGGCTTCAGGGGCTGTGGAGTCCACAACCAGCAGTATCCGGTCTGCCTCGCCTATCGCTTGTAGCGCTCGCTCGACACCGATCTTTTCCACATGATCATCTGTTGAACGTAGCCCAGCTGTGTCCACCACGTGAAGCGGCATGCCGTCGATGTGGATATGTTCGCGCAGCGTGTCCCGGGTCGTGCCGGCAATGTCCGTTACGATCGCCGCTTCACGTCCCGCTAGCTGGTTGAGCAGACTCGACTTGCCTGCATTGGGTCGCCCAGCGATGACCACTGTCATGCCATCACGCAGCAAAGCCCCTTGGCCCGCCTCACGCAGCACTGTGGATAAATGATCCCTGACGGCATCGAGCATCGACAGCACGTGGCCATCGGCCAGGAAGTCGATTTCTTCCTCGGGAAAATCAATGGCGGCCTCCACGTAGATGCGCAGCGCGATCAACGCTTCGGTGAGGCTGTGGACATGTCTTGAAAATTCGCCCTGCAGCGATCGCAGTGCGTTTCGCGCTGCCTGGCTGGAGCAGGCTTCGATCAAATCGGCGATGGCCTCGGCTTGAGCCAGGTCAAGCTTGTCATTGAGAAATGCCCGCTCGCTGAACTCCCCTGGCCTGGCCAGGCGACACCCCAGTTGTACACAGCGCTGTAGCAGCATATCCAGGACCACGGGGCCGCCATGGCCTTGCAACTCAAGTACATCTTCACCGGTGAATGAGTTGGGCCCCGGAAAGAACAGCGCGATACCTTCATCCAGTACCACCCCCTCCTCGTCGCGGAATGGGCCGTAATGAGCATGACGCGGTTGCAGGCTGCGGCCGGTTATCCACTGGCCCGCCTGGGCAGCCAGTGGTCCTGACAACCTCACGATGCCTACGCCGCCGCGGCCTTGGGCAGTTGCGATGGCGGCAATGGTTTCACGCACAGTATTCATGCTGGGGAGCCTCTACGACAAATACGACAGATAGCAAAAACGCCCCACGAGGGGGCGTTTTATTCACAAGCTAGCGTAGCAGCCCGTCAGGCAGCCGCTTTCTTGTTGGCGGCCTCGATGCTGCGCGTGATGTACCACTGCTGCGTGATGGACAGGCAGTTGTTCACAACCCAGTACAGCACCAGACCGGCTGGGAACCACAGGAAGAAGAAGGTGAAGATGATCGGCATCATTTTCATCACCTTGGCCTGCATCGGATCCGGCGGGGTCGGGTTCAGGCGCTGCTGAATGAACATGGTAGCGCCCATGATGATCGGCAGGATGAAGAACGGATCCTTGATCGACAGGTCGGTAATCCACAGCATCCAAGGTGCCTGACGCATCTCGACGCTTTCCAGCAGTACCCAGTAGAGGGCCAGGAATACTGGCATCTGGACCAGGATTGGCAAGCAACCGCCCAGCGGGTTGATTTTCTCTTTCTTGTACAGCTCCATCATCGCCTGGGACATCTTCTGGCGATCATCGCCGAAGCGTTCCTTGAGCGCTGCGAGCTTGGGCGAAACAGCACGCATACGTGCCATGGAACGGTAGCTGGCAGCAGACAGCGGGAAGAACAGGCCCTTGATGAGCATGGTCAGCACGATGATCGACCAGCCCCAGTTACCCAGCAGGCTGTGGATATGTTGCAGGAGCCAGAAGATCGGCTGGGCGATGAACCACAGGAAACCGTAGTCGACGGTCAGCTCCAGGCCTGGGGACAACTCCTTGAGCTTGGACTGGATCTTCGGACCGGCATACAGCATGGCGCTGGTTTCGGCCTTGCCGCCCGCAGGTACGCTGATAGCCGGGCCGGTGTAGCCGATGATGTAGTTGCCCTGGCTGTCCTTGCGGGTTTGCACCACATTGTTGTCGGACTTGGCCGGGATCCATGCGGTCACGAAGTAGTGCTGAAGCCATGCTACCCAACCGCCGGACACATTTTCTTTCAAACTACCTTTGTCGATGTCCTTCATCGAGACCTTTTTGTAGGGCTCCGAAGGTGTCCACAGGGCCGCACCCAAGTAGGTCGCGGTGCCGGTGGCAGTGCTCGACGACGGATCGGAACTGGCATCGCGCTTGAGCTGGGCGAACATGTTGCCGCTCCAGGCCTGGCTGCTCTGGTTGTCGATCAGGTAGCTGACGTTCAGGTCATACTCGCCGCGCTTGAAGCTGAAGCGCTTGATGTAGTTGACCCCGTTGTCGCTGAACTTCAGGTCTACCACCAACTGGTCCTGACCATCGGCCAACTGATAACGCTTCTGATCAGCAGCGTAGAGGGGGCGACCGGTCGAACGGGCATCTGGACCGTTGGCACCGGTCAACCCGCTTTGCGCGAGATAGACGCGCTCTGCACCGTTGTCGAACAATTGGAACGGGATATCCGGATGGTCCTGACGGCGTGGATACTGCGGCAGGTTCAATTGGACGACGTCACCACCTACCGGATCGATAGCCAAGTCCAGCACATCGGTCTTGACCCGGATCAGATCCTTGCTGACAGCCACGGGTGCCAGATCGGCAGTGCGGGTTTCAGCAGTGGCGCTTGGCACATCGGCGCTGGCACCAGCACCGGCATTACCGGCAGGTACGCCATCGGGCAAACCAGGGTTGTTCGTGCTGGCAGCAGTATTCTGAGTCGGCAGGGCAGCCTGGCCGTAGTCCTGGTTCCATTTAAGGACCATGACGTAGGACACGATTGCCAGGGCGACGATCAGGATCGTGCGTTTAATATCCATGATTACTCGGCTATCGAAGAAGTTCGGGAGGAAGGAGCGGGTGGAACGGGGTCGAAACCGCCGTCGTTCCACGGATGACAACGCCCCAGGCGACGAACGGCTAGCCATCCACCACGCCAGAGACCGTGGTTTTCGATGGCTTCGTAGGCGTAACAAGAGCAACTGGGGTAGAAACGGCAGTGGCTGGCCATCAGAGGACTAATGGCATAACGGTAAAACTGGATCGGAACGAGTGCCAGTTTACGCATCTTGGCTGCTTACCCCTGCGCAATCGGCGGAGACTGCTGGTGCCGGTCGGCTGCGCGCCAGGCGTTTCCAGAGTTTGCCGAAGTGTTGGTGCAATTCCGGGTTTTCTATCTCACCCAATCCCTTGCGCGCGACGATCACGATATCCAACCCGGCAAGTGAATGCTGGTTCAGACGAAAGGAATCGCGCATCAAGCGCTTGAGGCGGTTGCGTTGAACGGCGAGCTTGACGCTTTTCTTGCCGATCACCAGGCCTAGGCGCGGGTGATCCAGACCGTTCTCGCGAGCAAGGATCAGCAGGTTTTTCCCTGGAACCTTGCCGGTTGGGGAGTCGAAGACCGCTTTGAAATGCCGGGGTGTAAGCAGTCGCTTTTCCCGACTGAAGTCCTGACTCACCACCTGTGCCGAAAAATCAAATGGCCAGACGCTTACGGCCTTTGGCACGACGACGCGACAGAACAGCGCGGCCGTTCTTGGTAGCCATACGGGCACGGAAACCGTGAGTGCGCGCGCGCTTGATGGTGCTTGGTTGGAAAGTACGTTTCATGGCGTGTTACCTGGGTTTGTCGACGACGGGCCGGGATGGCCCCCTTTTAAGAGACCGGCGATTCTAGAGAAAGCAAGCCCATAGGTCAATTTCCAACCAACCTTTCCTTTAGGTGTGGGATGAACGGGCGTAGGCCTGGGCTAGCGGCACGGACACCTATATGAAGCTCGGCAAGACAACACCGCTCAACATGAAAAATAAGAAAGACATATAAAAAGCTTCTTTAAAGATCTTAATACTCTTAAGTGGATAACTTTCTGTGGATAACCTGCTGTAGCCCTTGATTTAAGGGGTGTACAGCATTTTTGAACCCTGTTTGAAAGCCGTGCTACAGCTGTTGCAGGCTTGAATTTAAGCTGTGCATAAGTGCAGCTTTTATGCACAGGCAGGTTATGCACAGGTCGATTCATAGGGTTGTGCATAGCCCTTAGGTCTAGTTATGCACAAGGCTTATGCACAGTGTATAAGTGGTGTTTCGGTCATTTAATGGCTGGTTTGCCATGAATGCCGACGTGCCTGCATGTGGATAACTGAGCGCGTGCCCGGTACAATGGCCGTTTGTTTCAGCCTTCGTGGCTTTCAAGCTCAGGGGATATCCGTGTCAGTGGAACTTTGGCAGCAGTGCGTGGAGCTTCTGCGCGATGAACTGCCTGCCCAGCAATTCAACACCTGGATCCGTCCGTTACAGGTCGAAGCCGAAGGCGACGAGTTGCGCGTCTATGCGCCTAACCGTTTCGTTCTCGATTGGGTCAATGAAAAGTACCTGGGGCGTTTGCTTGAGCTTTTGGGAGAAAAAGGCACGGGCATAGCCCCCGCGTTGTCGCTGCTTATTGGCAGCCGGCGCAGCTCTGCGCCCCGTGCAGCACCTAATGCCCCGGTAAGCGCAGCTGTTGCAGCCTCCCTGGTTCAAACGACGCCCAAGGCCCCCGCCGTCACGCCGTCCGAGCCTGCTCCAGCGGCGACACTTGACCCCGCGCCTGCAAACGCCAACGATGTGGTCGAGCCTTCTTCGAGGGATAGCTTCGATGCCATGGCCGAACCTGCTCAGGCCCCCACGGGTAGGACGGAGCAGCGCACGGTACAGGTAGAGGGTGCCCTCAAGCACACCAGCTACCTGAACCGCACGTTCACGTTCGACACCTTTGTGGAAGGCAAGTCGAACCAGCTGGCCCGTGCTGCCGCCTGGCAAGTTGCCGACAACCCCAAGCACGGTTACAACCCATTGTTCCTTTATGGCGGTGTGGGCCTGGGTAAAACCCACCTCATGCATGCCGTGGGTAACCACCTGCTCAGAAAGAACCCGAATGCCAAGGTGGTGTACCTGCATTCCGAGCGCTTCGTCGCCGATATGGTCAAGGCACTTCAGCTCAATGCGATCAACGAGTTCAAGCGCTTCTACCGCTCGGTCGATGCGTTGCTCATTGATGACATTCAGTTCTTCGCGCGCAAGGAGCGTTCACAGGAAGAGTTTTTCCACACCTTTAACGCATTGCTTGAAGGTGGCCAGCAGGTGATTCTCACCTCCGATCGGTACCCCAAGGAAATCGAAGGGCTCGAGGAACGCCTTAAATCGCGCTTTGGCTGGGGCCTCACGGTGGCCGTAGAGCCGCCGGAACTGGAAACGCGCGTCGCGATCCTGATGAAAAAGGCCGATCAGGCCAAGGTGGAACTGCCGCACGATGCCGCCTTCTTCATCGCTCAGCGTATTCGGTCGAACGTGCGTGAGCTCGAGGGCGCCCTGAAGCGAGTGATTGCTCATTCGCACTTCATGGGGCGCGACATCACCATCGAATTGATCCGCGAATCCCTGAAGGACCTTCTGGCATTGCAAGACAAGCTGGTGAGTGTGGATAACATCCAGCGTACGGTGGCCGAGTACTACAAGATCAAGATCTCTGATCTGTTGTCAAAACGCCGGTCCCGTTCGGTGGCACGTCCACGCCAGGTGGCGATGGCGCTCTCCAAGGAGCTGACCAACCACAGCTTGCCAGAAATCGGCGACATGTTTGGTGGGCGCGACCATACGACTGTGTTGCATGCCTGCCGCAAGATCAATGAACTGAAAGAATCCGACGCGGATATCCGTGAGGACTACAAGAACCTGCTGCGCACGCTGACGACCTGAGGGGCGTCAGCGCAGCCATATGAAGGCAAGGGACTAGACCATGCATTTCACCATTCAACGCGAAGCCTTGCTCAAACCTCTGCAACTGGTGGCAGGTGTCGTCGAGCGCCGGCAGACGTTGCCGGTGCTTTCCAATGTTTTGCTGGTCGTACAAGGCCAGCAACTGTCGCTGACCGGTACCGACCTTGAGGTTGAACTGGTTGGCCGTGTGCAACTCGAAGAACCCGCCGAGCCTGGCGAGATCACTGTCCCAGCCCGCAAGCTGATGGACATTTGCAAAAGCCTGCCCAGTGACGTGCTGATCGACATCAAGCTCGATGAGCAGAAACTGCTGGTCAAGGCCGGGCGTAGCCGCTTCACACTGTCGACATTGCCTGCCAATGATTTCCCGACCGTTGAAGAAGGCCCTGGCTCGCTCACGTGCAATCTGGAGCAGAGCAAACTGCGCCGATTGATCGAGCGCACCAGCTTCGCCATGGCCCAGCAAGACGTCCGTTACTACCTTAACGGTATGCTGCTGGAGGTTTCGCGCAATACCCTGCGCGCCGTTTCCACGGATGGTCATCGCCTGGCCTTGTGCTCGATGAGTGCACCGATCGAACAGGACGACCGCCACCAGGTGATCGTGCCGCGTAAAGGTATTCTTGAGCTTGCTCGCTTGCTGACCGAGCCTGAAGGCATGGTTAGCATCGTGCTTGGCCAGCACCATATCCGCGCAACAACAGGTGAATTCACATTCACTTCCAAGCTCGTCGACGGGAAATTCCCTGACTACGAGCGCGTGCTGCCCAAGGGTGGTGACAAACTGGTAATCGGCGATCGCCAAGCTTTGCGCGAGGCATTCAGCCGCACCGCGATCCTGTCCAACGAAAAGTACCGCGGGATTCGTTTGTTGCTTGCTGCCGGCCAGTTGAAGATCCAAGCCAATAACCCCGAGCAGGAAGAGGCTGAGGAAGAAATCAGTGTCGATTACGACGGCAGCTCGCTTGAGATCGGTTTCAACGTCAGCTACCTGCTGGATGTGCTGGGCGTGATGACTACTGAGCAGGTACGCCTGATTTTGTCAGACTCCAATAGCAGTGCATTGCTGCAGGAGGCAGGCAATGACGACTCTTCGTACGTTGTCATGCCGATGCGGCTGTAAGCAAAGCAGGCCCAATGTCACTTAGGCGTATCATCGTCACCGGGGTGCGAAATCTGCACCCGGTGACGCTCTCCCCCTCCCCGCGCATCAACGTGCTCTACGGCGATAACGGGAGCGGCAAGACAAGTCTTCTTGAGGCCGTTCATTTGCTCGGCCTGGCTCGATCCTTTCGAAGTACGCGCTTGAACCCGGTAATCCAGTATGAGCAAGCGTCTTGTACGGTATTCGGGGAGGTGCTCCTCGCCGAAGGAGGTACCTGCAACCTCGGGGTGTCTCGCGAACGTCAGGGTGATTTCACCATCAGGATCGATGGGCAGAATGCGCGTAGCGCGGCGCAACTTGCTGAATTGCTTCCATTGCAGCTCATCAACCCAGACAGCTTTCGGCTACTGGAAGGTGCCCCAAAGATCAGACGGCAGTTCCTGGATTGGGGTGTGTTCCACGTGGAACCCCGTTTCATGCCTGCGTGGCAGCGCCTGCAGAAGGCCCTCCGGCAGCGGAACTCATGGTTGCGGCATGGTACACTTGACCCAGCTTCGCAAGCCGCTTGGGACCGAGAGTTGTGCTTGGCCAGCGCTGAAATAGATGAGTACCGCCGCGAATACATCAAGGCCCTGAAACCTGTATTCGAAAAGACCCTGGGCGAGTTGCTTGAACTCGACGGTCTGACCTTGAGCTATTACCGAGGCTGGGACAAAGACCGTGAACTGCAGGATGTGTTGGCTGCTTCTATCTTCCGTGACCAGCAGATGGGACACACGCAGGCGGGTCCGCAACGGGCAGATTTGCGACTTCGATTAGCTGCAAACAACGCAGCAGACATCCTGTCCCGTGGCCAACAAAAGCTGGTGGTATGCGCACTGCGGATAGCTCAAGGTCATTTGGTTGGCCAAGCGCGGCGCGGCCACTGCATTTATCTCGTGGACGATTTGCCATCGGAGCTCGATGAGCAACATCGCCGTGCACTGTGTCGCTTGCTTGAAGAATTACGCTGCCAGGTATTCATCACCTGTGTAGATCATGAATTATTGAGGGAAGGCTGGCAGACGGAAACGCCGGTTGCTTTGTTCCACGTGGAACAGGGCCGTATCACCCAGACCCACGACCATCGGGAGTGAAGGCATGAGCGAAAATCAGACGTACGACTCCTCCAGCATCAAGGTGCTAAAAGGTTTGGATGCCGTGCGCAAGCGTCCCGGCATGTACATTGGCGACACCGATGATGGTAGCGGCCTGCACCACATGGTATTCGAGGTGGTCGACAACTCCATCGACGAAGCCCTGGCCGGCCATTGCGACGACATCACGGTAATTATCCACCCTGATGAATCCATCAGCGTACGTGACAACGGCCGTGGCATTCCGGTCGATGTGCATAAAGAAGAGGGCGTGTCGGCAGCAGAAGTCATCATGACGGTGCTGCACGCAGGCGGTAAGTTCGATGACAACTCCTACAAGGTATCCGGTGGATTGCACGGGGTAGGTGTTTCGGTCGTCAACGCATTGTCCGAGCAACTGATACTGACGGTACGTCGCAGTGGCAAGATCTGGGAGCAGACGTATGTCCATGGTGTGCCTCAGGCGCCGATGGCGATAGTTGGCGAGAGCGAGACGACCGGTACTCATATTCACTTCAAGCCGTCCGCTGAGACATTCAAGAATATTCACTTCAGCTGGGACATCCTGGCCAAGCGCATTCGTGAACTGTCTTTCCTGAACTCGGGCGTTGGCATTCTGCTGAAAGACGAGCGCAGTGGTAAGGAAGAGTTCTTCAAATACGAAGGCGGCCTGCGGGCGTTCGTCGAGTACTTGAATACCAACAAGACGCCGGTAAACGCCCAGGTGTTCCACTTCAGCGTGCAGCGTGAAGACGGTGTGGGCGTAGAAGTTGCTCTCCAGTGGAACGACAGCTTCAACGAGAACCTGCTGTGCTTTACCAACAACATCCCGCAGCGTGATGGCGGTACGCACTTGGTAGGCTTCCGTTCCTCGTTAACCCGCAGCCTGAACAGTTACATCGAGCAAGAAGGCCTGGCAAAGAAGAACAAGGTTTCGACCACCGGGGACGACGCTCGTGAAGGCCTGACTGCGATCATTTCGGTCAAGGTGCCCGATCCCAAGTTCAGCTCGCAGACTAAAGACAAGCTGGTTTCGTCGGAAGTGAAAACCGCTGTCGAGCAGGAGATGAACAAGTACTTCTCCGATTTCCTGCTGGAAAACCCGAACGAAGCCAAGGCTGTCGTCGGGAAGATGATCGATGCTGCGCGCGCTCGTGAAGCTGCCCGCAAAGCGCGTGAGATGACCCGCCGTAAGGGTGCACTGGATATCGCGGGCTTGCCGGGCAAGCTGGCTGACTGCCAGGAGAAGGACCCTGCCCTGTCTGAACTCTACCTGGTCGAGGGTGACTCCGCAGGCGGCTCTGCGAAGCAGGGGCGTAACCGTCGGACCCAGGCCATCCTGCCGCTCAAAGGCAAGATCCTGAACGTGGAGAAAGCTCGGTTCGACAAGATGATCTCGTCCCAGGAAGTGGGGACATTGATCACTGCGCTGGGCTGCGGCATTGGTCGGGAAGAGTACAACATTGAAAAACTGCGGTATCACAACATCATCATCATGACCGATGCTGACGTTGACGGTTCGCACATTCGTACGTTGCTGCTGACCTTTTTCTTCCGCCAATTGCCGGAGCTGGTCGAGCGCGGTTACATCTACATCGCCCAGCCACCGCTGTACAAGGTCAAGCGCGGCAAGCAGGAGCAGTACATCAAGGACGATGAGGCCATGGAAGAGTACATGACCCAATCGGCCCTGGAAGACGCCAGCCTGCACCTGGACGAGTCCGCGCCACCGGTATCCGGCGTGCAACTGGAAGCCCTGGTCAACGAGTTCCGCGGTGTGATGAAGACCCTCAAGCGTCTGTCGCGCTTGTACCCGCAGGAGCTAACCGAGCACTTTATCTATCTGCCTGAAGTCACCCTCGAGCAGCTGGGTGATCATGCCGTGATGGAAGCCTGGAAGAACCAGTTGCATGAGCGCCTGAATTCGACCCAGAAATCGGGCCTGGTCTACAAGGCCAGCCTGCGTGAAGACAAGGAACGTAACGTATGGCTGCCTGAGGTGGAAATTACCTCCCACGGGCTTGCCAGTTACATCACGTTCAACCGTGACTTCTTCGGCAGCAACGACTACCGCACCGTAGTCAACGTAGGTGCCAAGCTGTCCAGCCTGTTGGGCGAAGGCGCTTATGTGCAGCGTGGCGAGCGCCGCAAAGCCATCGTCGAGTTCAAGGAAGGCCTGGACTGGTTGATGAACGAGACCACCAAGCGCCATACCATCCAGCGCTATAAAGGGTTGGGCGAGATGAACCCGGATCAGCTGTGGGAAACCACCATGGACCCAACAGTGCGCCGGATGCTGAAGGTCACGATTGAAGATGCAATCGCGGCTGACCAGATCTTCAACACCCTGATGGGTGATGCCGTTGAACCGCGCCGTGACTTCATCGAAAGCAATGCACTGTCGGTGTCCAACCTGGACTTCTGATTAGCCTCGACCGTCACATGACCGGGTAGCTTCGAAATTCGAGTTTAACCGGTCATCATCAAGCCCGCGCCAGCGGGCTTTTTCTTTCCCGATCTTTGGGTAGGCAAGCTCACCCTCATCGGCTCAAGGGTAAAACTCAGAACGGACTTGCAGTGGGCCGCACGATCAGTTCACTGACATCCACCTCTGCCGGTTGCGCAACCGCATACGCTATCGCTTGAGCGATGGCTGAAGCAGGTATTGCGACCTTGCGAAACGCCTGCATCTCCGCTCGGCCGCCTGCATCCGAAATGCTATCAGCCAGCTCCGACTCGGTGACGCCCGGCGCGATCAGCGTCACCCGAATGTCGCCCCCTACTTCTTGACGCAGACCTTCAGAAATCGCACGTACCGCATATTTGGTGGCGCAGTACACTGCAGCCGTTGGGCTAACCGCATAGGCCCCAATGGATGCGATATTGATGATCTGCCCTGCACGCTGTTGCTGCATCACTGGAAGCGCCGCGGCGATGCCATGCAGCACGCCTCGAATGTTCACGTCAATCATCCGGTCCCACTCTTGGACCTTGAGTGCTTCGAGTTTTGAAAGCGGCATGACCCCAGCGTTATTGATGAGGACGTCAATGCGACCATGCAGCGACATGGCGAACTCAACGAAGGACTGCATGCTGTCCAAGCGCGTGACATCCAGCGCCTGTACATCGGCTGTACCTCCCGCCAAGCGAAGCTCGTTGGCGACCGCATGTAGGCGATCAATGCGGCGGGCACCCAGCACTACGCTGGCGCCTTTGCCTGCGAGCAAGCGGGCTGTTGCTTCACCGATACCACTGCTGGCCCCGGTGATGACGACGACTTTGCCTTGAATACCGTCCATATGTCGCTCCTGCTTCAGCTTGGAAAAGCCACCTTGATGGCAGCGGGTAGACCCAAGATTAGGAGGCATGAGGTGGTACGGGTTATGCGATTTCTGCCAATCGCTTGCATGATTCTGCAAGCGCGACGTGCGACGAGGGCGAGCAATGCCCCGGGTTCGGCTTGCGTGCAGGGCGTCAATGTACGTCGGCAATGCCCGCCGCTTTCAAGCGCCGATACAACGTACGTTCGCTGATCCCCAAGTACTTGGCCAGCTCACTGCGCGACCCCTTGAAATGACTGAGCACCTGTATGAGATCTGCCGGTCGACTTGCGTTGGCGCGCACTTCGGCAGGGAGCGACACCACCTCTTCGGGCAAGTGTTCCGGCTCAATGACGCCTTCGTCGGCAAACAGACGTGCCCGCTCCAGGATGTTGCGTAGCTCGCGGATGTTCCCCGGAAACGGATACATCATCAGTTGATCGAGTGCTGCATCACCGAGCGTGGGCGCGCTGGGCCCTGCGATTCTTTTCAGCAGGCTTTGGATCAGCAGAGGCAAATCCTCGCTACGCTCGCGCAGTGCAGGCATGCGGATGGGAAAACCACTGATCCGATAGTACAGGTCCTCCCTGAATGTGCCGTCGGCCACCATCTGCCTCAAGGGTTTATGGGTTGCCGACACCAGTCTGAAGTCCGAATGCACGGTGCGCAGGCTACCTACAGGCCGGAAGCTGCCGGTTTCGATCAAGCGCAACAGCTTGACCTGCATGGCCAAGGGCACCTCACCTATCTCGTCCAGGAACAGCGTACCGCCATGGGCAGCTTCCGCCAGGCCGGTCTTGCGCTGGTGCGCACCGGTGAATGCGCCCTTCTCATAACCGAACAGTTCGCTTTCGAAAAGCGCCTCCGTCAGGCTGGTGCAATCGACCACGACCAAGGGCCCATCGGCCCTGGGGCTGCCCATGTGCAATGCGCGCGCGAACAGTTCCTTGCCGGTGCCGGACTCACCCTGGAGCAAGACAGGGATGTCAGCCGGCGCCGCACGTTGCAAGCTGGCCAATGCCGCCTTGAAGGCAGGTGCCTGGCCCACGAGGCCCTGTTCCTGAGGCTGGGCAGATGCGATGACGATACGGGTGAGCCGTTCGACGAAAGCAATCACCCTGCCCTGCTCATCCAGGATCGGCCGAAGTTCGACATCCACATGTTCCGGCCCGCGTGGGGTGTGATGCACATGCAGCACACGCTCGGGCACCTTGCTGGACCAGGCCTTGCGCATCGGGCAGTCCTCGCCGGCCTGGTCGCAGGGAACGTGGTAATGGTGTGAGACCTTGTGACATTTCTGCCCAAGCGGCGCCTGCTGGTCCTGGCCGAACTGACGTCGATAAGCGGCGTTGGCGGCCAGAATGTTGTAGTCGGTGTCTAGCACGATGGCGGGCAGTACGTCGTGCTCCAGGAAAGACACCAAGGCAAGCACGGAAGGGTGAGGTTCGGACATGACGGCACCAGTCGGATAACGAGTTCGAGGGTAGCAAGGACTGCCAGCTGCTGCCATCGACTGACACCTGACTGCCACTGTTCACTGCCAACGAAGCTGCCAGTTGCCTGTCACTCCGCCAATTCTGGGCTGCAGGCGAGCATCAGTGGGGTGGCATGCATCTTGATGGGGATAGGTATGGCGCCCTCTGGATCAATGCAGCCAACGAGGGGAGCCGAATGGGAGACTTGAATGATCATTGGCAATAACCTTCACGTGGAAGCGTTCTTCGACAGCGCCACCTCAACCATCAGCTACCTGGTCATGGATGGCGAAACGCGTGCTTGCGCCTTGATCGACAGCGTTTTGGATTACGACCCGAAGGCTGGGCGCGTGACCACAGCCTCTGCAGATTGCCTGATCGAACGCGTGAAAGCGCTTGGCGCCCAGGTGCAGTGGATATTGGAAACCCATGTGCATGCAGATCACCTGTCCGCTGCTGCCTATCTCAAAGACAAGCTGGGAGGCCGCATTGCAATTGGCGCTTGCATCACCCAGGTCCAGAAAGTCTTCGGCAGTTTGTTCAACGCTGAACCTGGCTTCGCCCGTGATGGCAGCCAGTTCGACGTACTGTTCGACGATGGAGACATTTTCCAGATAGGCAATCTGCAGGCTCAAGCCCTGCATACCCCTGGCCATACGCCTGCCTGCATGAGCTACCTCATCGAGCATGAAGGCGAGTCGGCAGTCTTCGTCGGCGACACGCTGTTCATGCCGGACTACGGGACTGCGCGATGCGACTTCCCTGGCGCCGATGCTCGGACCCTGTATCGGTCGATCCACCGCCTCCTGGCCCTTGGAGATGGCACCCGGCTGTTCATGTGCCACGACTACCTGCCCGAAGGGCGCGAGCTGCGGTACATGACCACCGTGGCCGAGCAGCGCACTCAGAACATTCACATCCACCAGGGTATCGACGAAGACAGCTTCGTTGCCATGCGCCAAGCGCGTGATCGAACGCTGGACATGCCTGTCCTGATCCTGCCCGCCGTCCAGGTGAACATGCGCAGCGGCCAGTTCCCAGCGCCTGAAGCCAATGGGGTGCGCTACCTGAAGATTCCCCTCAATTCGCTGTAGTCAGGCACATCCCATAACCAGACAGTCAGGATCAACCATGCCCGCCGTGCCCTCTTCCGTCCCAGCCTTTCATCACCAGATCATCATCATAGGCGCCGGTGCTGCCGGCATTGCAACGGCGTCCAGCCTGCTCAAGCGCGACCGCTCGCTGGACATCGCCCTGATAGACCCCGCCGAGGTCCATTACTACCAACCCGGCTGGACCATGGTCGGTGCCGGGGTCTTCGATGCCCCGAGCACGGCTCGGCCGATGTCGTCCGTCATCCCTCGCGCGGTGCGCTGGATCAAGTCACAGGTGCAGGGGTTCGATGCACAGTGTCGCAAGGTCCTGCTGGCAGATGGCAGGGCTTTCACCTATGAACAGCTGGTGGTCTGCCCCGGATTGAAGCTGGATTGGGCGGCCATCGATGGGCTGGCCGATACCCTGGGCGAGCATGGCGTCACGTCCAATTACCGCTATGACCTGGCGCCCTATACCTGGGAGTTGGTGCAAGGCCTCAAGCAAGGCCGCGCCGTGTTCTGCCAGCCGCCCATGCCCATCAAATGCGCTGGCGCACCGCAAAAAGCGCTGTACCTTTCGTGCGACCACTGGCTGCGCCAGGGCCGACTGGGCACCGTGCGAGCCAGCTTTTTCAACGCCGGCAATGCCTTGTTCGGGGTGCCGGCCTATGTGCCTGCCTTGATGGCGTACATCGACAAGTACTCGGTAGACCTCAACTTCGGCCATCGGCTGATCGCGGTGGATGGACCGAAGCAGCAGGCTGTGTTCGCCCATACGTTTGCGGATGGCACTCAGCACCTTCGCACCGAGCCGTTCGACATGCTGCATGTGGTACCGCCGCAGGTCGCACCCGACTTCATTCGTCACAGCTGCCTCGCCGATGGCGCTGGCTGGGTGGATGTGGATCCCGCGACCCTGCGCCATCGTACCTTCGCCCATGTGCACGCCCTTGGGGACGTGATCAATGCCAGCAACGCGAAGACGGCAGCCGCTGCACGCAAGCAAGCGCCGGTAGTGGCCAACAATGTATTGGTGGCCCTGGGCCGACGCACGGGCCTGGCGCACTATGATGGCTACGGCTCCTGCCCACTGACGGTCGAGCGCGGCAAGATCGTGCTGGCCGAGTTTGGCTATGGTGGCGCGCTCAAGCCGAGCTTTCCCCAGTGGCTCCTTGACGGCCGCAAACCCACACGGCTGGCCTGGCTGCTCAAAGCTCGCCTGCTACCACCCTTGTACTGGCAAGGCATGCTCAAGGGCCGTGAATGGCTGGCCAAGCCGGTGGCAAGCACGACCGAGGCAGCCCAGTGATCGATCAGGCGTGGCTCAGTACAGGCCTAGGCACGATCATCGGCGCGGTCTTGGCACTGACCGGTGCCGGTGGCGGCATCCTTGCGGTGCCGTTGCTGGTGTTCGGCCTGGGACTTTCGATGGCGCAGGCCGCCCCGATCGGTTTGCTGGCGGTGGGGCTGTCGGCGGCGGTGGGTGCCGGCTTGGGCTTGCGCCATGGCGTGGTGCGCTACCGTGCGGCCCTGTTCATCGCAGCAGTGGGCATCGTGTTCACGCCCCTGGGGCTGATGCTCGCGCACCGCTTGCCCAACGCACCGCTGCAGCTGATGTTTGCAGGCATCCTGATCTACGCGTGCATGCGCACCTGGTTGAAGGCCCGTCAGCAATTGATTGGTGCAGACTCAGGTGCACATCGCTTCATCGAGCCCTGTGTACTCAACCCTCTGCAGGGCCGGTTACGCTGGACGCTTCCGTGCGCTCGGGCGCTTGCCGGCACCGGGGCGCTGTCGGGGTTGCTGTCAGGCCTGCTGGGTGTGGGCGGCGGCTTTGTCATCGTCCCTGCCCTGCGACGCTACACCAACTTGCGTATGGTCAGCATCGTCTCTACCTCCCTGGCAGTCATCGCGCTGGTCGCCTTGGGCAGTGTCGCTACCGCCACCCTTGCAGGGAGCATGCGCTGGCAGGTGGGTGCGCCATTTGCGCTAGGTGCGGTACTGGGCCTGCTGGTGGCCCGGCCACTGGCGGCAAGGCTGGAGGGCCCCCGCCTGCAACAACTGTTCGCCATCGCAGGCTGGGCCGCAGCGGCGTTGTTGATCAGCAAAGCGCTAGGGGGCTAGCAGCGCATCCTGCTCGGCGGCACACAGGTTCAACAGATAATCCCATACCACGCGCAGGCGCACGGATTTATGCAGTTCGCGCCGGGTGCATATCCAATAACTGCGCTGGATGGTTTCCCCCGGCAGCACCCTAACCAACGTCGGGTCGTTCCGCGCCATGTAGTTGGGTAGTACGGCGATACCCAGCCCAGCACGCGCCGCCGCTTGCTGGGCAATCACGCTGGTACTGCGAAACACCACGTTCGGCGATCGGCTGAAGCTGTTGAGAAACAGCAGCTCCTGACTGAACAGCAAGTCGTCCACGTAGCCGATCCAACTGTGGCGCGCCAGGTCTTCGCGGTTGCGCAATGGCGCGGCACGCTCCAGGTACGCTGCGCTGGCATAGAGGGCCAGCCGGTAGTCGGTCAGCTTGCGGGTGATCAGCAAGTCTGCACTTGGCCTTTCCAGGTGAATGCTGATTTCCGCTTCACGGTTGAGGATGCTGACGAAACGCGGCACCGCAACCAACTCCACTTCCAGGCCAGGGTAGCGCTCGAACAGCTCATTCATCCGTGGCGTGAAGAACATGATGCCGATCCCCTCCGTGACGCCGAGGCGGATCTTGCCAAGCGGCGTGATGGCCTGGGTGATTTCCTCCTGCGCCAGCAAGGCGGTGTTCTCCATGGCTTCGGCATGTTTGAGCAGTGCCTGACCCGACGGCGTCAGCTCATACCCCTGCGCATGCTGAACGAACAATGCAGTGCCCAGGCTCTGCTCGATACGCTCGATGTGACGCGCAACGGTGCTGTGGGTCGTCTCCAGACGCTTGGCGGCCGTCAACAAGCGCCCGCTGCGTTGCAGCTCCAGGAAAAACCGCAAATCATTCCAATCGAACATGCTGGTCCTTGAACATGAGTATCGTGCGCCTAGGTAGTAGGCGCCGACGTTCCGAGAGGCATCGCTGTGCTTAAACGCACAACGGGTGCGCGAAATCGCGTGTTTCTTCCGCGAAATTACTCACTAAGCTGGTTGTGGACAAGAACAAAAACAGGCCCTGAGGTCCTCTATGTCATCAGTCGATTCTGCCTACGACTATGTGATCGTGGGTGCCGGCCCCGCTGGCTGCTTGCTGGCAAACCGGTTGTCTGCCGACCCGTCATGCCGGGTGCTGCTGCTCGAAGCCGGTGGGCGGGATAACTACCCTTGGATTCACGTGCCAGTGGGCTACCTGTACTGCATCGGTAACCCGCGCACGGACTGGTGCTTCAAGACCGAGGCCCAGCCTGGGCTGCAAGGTCGATCGCTGGGTTACCCTCGTGGCAAGGTCCTAGGCGGGTGCTCTTCGATCAATGGCATGATTTACATGCGTGGCCAGGCAGCTGACTACGACCACTGGGCTAGCCTAGGCAACCGGGGCTGGGCCTGGAAAGACGTGTTGCCGCTGTTCAAGCAAAGCGAAAGCCACCATGGCGGTGCCAGCGAACACCATGGTAGTAGCGGTGAATGGCGTGTAGAGCGCCAGCGCTACAGCTGGCCGATCCTCGACGCTTTCCGCGATGCAGCCGAGCAGACGGGTATCACCAAGGTCGATGACTTCAATACGGGTGACAACGAAGGCTGTGGATATTTTCAGGTCAACCAGCGCAGCGGTGTTCGCTGGAACGCATCCAAAGCTTTTCTGCGCCCCATCAAACACCGCCCTAACCTGAGTGTCCTGACCGATGTGCAGGTGGACCAGGTGCTGCTCAGCAACACGCGTGCTCGCGCAGTTAAAGCCTATTGGCAGGGTAGCTGGCACGAGTTCTCGGCGCGACGAGAGATTGTGCTGTGTGCAGGTGCAGTAGGCTCGCCCGGCATCCTGCAACGCTCGGGCATTGGTCCACAGCAGTTGCTGGAGGGCCTGGGTATCGGGGTACGCCATGCCGTGCCGGGTGTGGGTAGCAACCTGCAGGATCACTTGCAACTACGGCTGATCTACCAGATCGGCAACGCACGTACCCTCAACCAGATGGCCAATAGCCTGTGGGGGAAGATGGGCATGGGCCTGCGCTACCTGTACGATCGCAGCGGTCCGCTGGCCATGGCCCCGAGCCAGCTGGGCGCCTTCGTCCGCTCGAGCCCCGACCAGGCCACAGCGAACTTGCAGTACCACGTGCAGCCTCTGTCACTGGAGCGTTTTGGCGAGCCGTTGCATCAGTTTCCAGCCTTCACGGCTTCGGTGTGCAATTTGCGGCCACTGAGCCGTGGACGTATCGATATTTGCAGTGCAGACATGCACAGCGCGCCCTTGATCGACCCCAATTACCTAAGCGACCCCCAGGACCTGCGCGTCGCCGCCGACGCCATTCGTCTCACCCGGCGCATTGTGCAGGCCCCTGCCCTGGCCGCCTTTGCGCCCAAGGAATATCTGCCAGGGCCTGCCCTGCAGACCGAAGAACAGCTGCACGAAGCGGCGGGCAAGATAGGCACGACGATCTTCCATCCCGTAGGGACCTGCCGCATGGGCAATGGCCCCATGGATGTGGTCGATGACCAGCTTCGTGTTCATGGCATCCCAGGCCTTCGCGTGGCAGACGCATCGATCATGCCCCAGATCACGTCGGGCAATACCTGTTCACCTACCCTGATGATCGCCGAGAAGGCGGCGCAGCTTATTTTGAAAGGAGCAGCCACTACGACCTTCCTCAACCAGGATGCAGTACCAACACCCTGACCGGGTGTGCAATACGACAGCGCGTAGTCGGACGCTGTCGGCAGTGGAACAACAAGAATAATCACTGTGGCCTGCGGGCCGAGGACAGCAACGATGTCGGATTACATCCAAGAGCAGGATGCGGCCGCCAGCCGCCCCAGTCGTCGTGAAGAACGCAAGATCATCTTCGCGTCATCGCTCGGTACGGTTTTCGAGTGGTACGACTTTTTCCTCTACGGCGCCCTGGCTGCCGTGATCAGCAAGCAGTTTTTCGCGGGCGTCAACGACACCACCGCGTTCATCTTTGCACTGATGGCGTTTGCCGCCGGCTTCCTGGTGCGACCGTTTGGCGCGCTGGTGTTCGGCCGCCTGGGGGACATGATCGGGCGTAAGTACACCTTTCTCATCACCATCGTGCTGATGGGACTGTCCACGTTCGCCGTTGGCCTTTTGCCCACCTATGCCAGCATCGGCATCGCAGCGCCGATCATCCTGGTCGTGTTGCGCATGCTGCAAGGCCTGGCGCTGGGCGGTGAGTACGGCGGTGCAGCCACCTACGTGGCCGAACATGCGCCACCTGGCAAGCGGGGGTTCCATACTGGGTTCATTCAGTCCACCGCCACCTTGGGTCTGTTGCTGTCATTGCTAGTGGTACTGGGCAGCCGTTACGTGAGTGGCGATCAGTTCGAAACCTGGGGCTGGCGGCTGCCGTTTCTGCTGTCCATCGTGCTGTTGGGGATCTCGACCTGGATCCGGATGAGCATGCACGAGTCCCCGGCCTTCGTGAAAATGAAGGCACAGGGCAAGATCAGCAAATCGCCAATCCGTGAGTCGTTTACGTCCTGGCCAAACCTGAAGGTCGTGCTCACGGCGCTGTTCAGTATCAATGCGGGTCAGGCTGTCACCTTCTATACGGCACAGTTCTACGTGCTGTTTTTCATGACCCAGATGTTGAAGATGGACCCGGCCCAGGCCAACACGCTGCTGATCATCAGCGTGGTGATCGGGGCGCCGTTTTTCGTGTTCTTTGGATGGCTGTCCGATCGGATTGGGCGCAAACCGATATTGATGCTGGGCCTGCTGTTGGCCACGGTGCTCTACTTCCCCTTGTTCAAGGCCCTTAGCTTCTACGCCAACCCGCAGATCGACACCGCCAGCCGCCAGGCGCCCATCGTCGTCACCGCTGACCCGAAAGGTTGCACCTTCCAGTTCGACCCTGTGGGCAAAGCCCGCTTTGATAGCCCTTGCGACAAGGTAAAGACCTTCCTGGTCAAGCAGGGCTTACCCTACAACTCGGTAAGCGTTGATGGCAGCGACGTGGTCGTGAGCATCGGCGACAAGACCATCAATGGCTATGACGAGGCGGCCATGCGCGCGGCGGTCGAGCAGGCAGGGTATCCCGCCAAGGCTGATCCGGCCCAAGTCAACAGCGTGATGGTGGTCGTGTTGATCGTAGCCATGATCCTGATCGCCACCATGACCTATGGACCGCTGGCTGCCGTGATGGTCGAGCTGTTCCCTACGCGTATCCGGTACACCTCCATGTCCTTGCCCTATCACATCGGCAATGGCTGGTTCGGCGGTTTCCTGCCCACGGTATCGTTCGCCTTGGTGGTCTACACCGGGGATATTTTCTACGGGTTGTGGTATCCGGTACTGGTCACAGGTATCAGCCTGGTAGTGGGCATCTTCTGTCTCAAAGAGACCAAGGATGTGGACATCGACAAGGTGTGATTCGCTAAACCGCAGCCACAAAAAACCGGCTCTAAAAGCCGGTTTTTTTATGCCGTGAAAAAACTTATGCACGTTTTTCCAAAAAATCAATAAAGAACAAATATGCAGCAAATTCATAGGCTTAGCTAATTTTCGAAACAGCTAATCCATAATTTGCTCACACGTTATCCACAAGCGGCTCAGGCCTGGGCCTGCGTGCTTTCTTCGACCTGCGCAACAGAGCCCAGGGCCCGTTGGGTGGCTTCGTTCCAGGCCTGGGCGCGGTCATTGAGTTCGGCGATGGCGCGAGGGCCTGTGCCGTTGGCGTACATGGGTTCGCCGATCACCACTTCGATGGTGCCAGCGTGCTTGCCCCAGCCATTCTTCGGCCAGTACTTGCCGGCATTATGGGCAATGGGCAATACCGGTAGCCCAGCGTTTACCGCCAGCGCCGTTCCGCCTCGAGAGAACTTGCCCACCGTGCCAAAAGGTACGCGTGTGCCCTCTGGGAAAATAAGGACCCAGGTTTTCTGCTTGAGCAGTTCATCGCCCTTCTTGGCCACCTGGCGCAAGGCTTCCTTGGGGTTGTCGCGGTCGATGGCAATGGGGCGCAGCATGGCCATGGCCCAGCCAAAGAAAGGCACATACAGCAGTTCACGCTTGAGCACTTGGCTAAGCGGCGAGAAATACTGGGACAGGAAAAACGTCTCCCAGGTGCTCTGGTGATTCGACAAGATCACGCAGGGCTCGGCTGGCACGTTTTCAGCGCCGGTAATCTTGTAATCGATGCCTACGATGACGCGTGCCAGGAAAATAGCGCAGCGGCACCAGTACACATTGATGAATCTGTAGCGCTTGGGGAACGACAGAAATGGCGCAACGAAGAAGCTCAGCGAGCACCAGAGCAGCGAACTGGTACCCAGCAGCAGGTAAAAAAGAAAGACTCTGATCGCCTGCAGGATCGACATAGTGGTTCGTACCATTGCGGGACTTGCCCGCTTTTAGAAAAGTGCGCCCAAAGGCGCACCGTTTAGATAAGTGCTCTGGCGATGGCAGCCAGATCGTCATAGATCAGGGTTGAGGCCGGAACGCCCTTCTCAAGGGTGCGTTCGCCTTTGCCTGTCTTTACTAGAACAGGTTGTGCATCGACGGCCAGCGCAGCCTGTAGGTCACTTTGGCTATCGCCCACGAACCAGACGCCCTCAAGGCTTGCCTGGTAATGCTCGGCGATGGCCCGCAACAGGCCCGGCTTGGGCTTGCGGCAGTCGCAGCCTTCATCTGGGCCATGCGGGCAATACACGATATGCCCCACCTCACCGCCCTGCTCGGCCACCAGCATGCGCAAGCGCGCGTGCATGGCCTCGAGCGTCGCGATTGGGTAATAACCACGGGCGATACCGGACTGGTTGGTGGCCACGGCCACCGTCCAGCCCGCTTTGCTCAACTGCGCGATCGCCTCGATGGCGCCAGGGATGGGCACCCATTCATCCAGCGACTTGATATAGGCGTCGGAGTCCTGGTTGATGACCCCGTCACGATCGAGAATCAGCAGTTTCAAGGCCTACCCCAGCAGCGAAATGTCGGCCACACCCAGGAACAGCCCACGCAGACGGCTGAGCAGGGCATATCGGTTGGCGCGTACCTTGGCGTCCTCGGCATTCACCATCACGGCCTCGAAGAAGGCATCGACCGGGTCACGCAGTGCGGCAAGGCGCGCCAGCGACTCGCTGTACTGGCGTGCAGCAGCCATCGGTTGCACAGCCTGATCGGCTTGCTGGATAGCCGAGTACAGCGAGAACTCGTTGGCGTTGTCGAAGTACTTGGGCTCGACCTGTTCGGCGATGGCGCCTTCTGCCTTGCTCAACAGGTTCGACACGCGCTTGTTGACGGCGGCCAGTGCCTCGGCTTCGGGCAGCTTGCGGAAGGCCTGGACAGCCTGAACGCGCTGATCGAAGTCCAGTGCAGAACCCGGCTGAAGCGCGCGAACCGAAAGGTAGGTGGCGACGTCGATGCCTTCGTCTTCGTAACGAGCACGCAGCCTGTCGAAGATGAACTCCAGCACCTGGTCAGCCAGCCCGGCAGCCTTGACCTTGGCCCCGTATTGCTTGACCGCGAACTGCACGGCACCGGTCAGGTCCAGGTCCAGCTGCTTCTCGATCAGGATGCGCAGCACGCCCAGTGCGGCGCGGCGCAGGGCGTACGGGTCCTTGCTGCCGGTTGGCAGCATGCCGATGCCGAAGATACCCACCAGGGTATCGAGCTTGTCGGCGATGGCGACGGCAGCACCGGTCAAGGTCTGAGGCAGTTCTGCACCAGCACCGCGTGGCATGTACTGCTCGTTCAGCGCCAGCGCCACATCCTGCGGTTCATCGTCGTTGAGCGCGTAATAGTAGCCGGCTACGCCCTGCATCTCTGGGAACTCACCGACCATTTCCGTGGCCAGGTCGCACTTGGACAGCAAGCCGGCACGCGCGGCTCGTTGAGCATCGCCGCCAATCAAGGGCGCAATGAATGCTGCCAGTTTCGATACCCGCTCGGCCTTGTCATAGACCGTACCCAGCTGGGCCTGGAACACCACATTCTTCAAGCGCTCGTTGAAGGTTTCCAGCGGTTGCTTCTTGTCCTGCTTGAAGAAGAACTCGGCGTCGGTCAGGCGCGGACGCACGACCTTTTCATTACCCTGCACGATCTGCTTGGGGTCGCGGCTCTCGACGTTGGCCACGGTGATGAAGCGCGGCAGCAGCTTGCCTTCGCTATCGAGCAGGCAAAAGTACTTCTGGTTGTCCTGCATGGTGGTGATCAAGGCTTCTTGCGGCACTTCCAGGAAACGCTCTTCGAACGAGCACACCAGCGGTACCGGCCATTCGACCAGCGCGGTCACCTCGTCCAGCAACGCGGGCGGCACGATGGCGGTGCCTTCCTGCTGCATGGCCAGCTCGGCGGTGCGTTTGGCGATCAGGTCGCGACGCTCACTGAAATCGGCCAGCACGTAGGCCTTGCGCATGTCTTCGACATAGTTGGCCGGGGCGCTGATGGTGACGTTTTCCGGATGGTGGAAGCGGTGCCCGCGCGATTGGCGGCCGGCTTTCTGGGACAACAGGGTGCAGTCGACCACCTGATCGCCCAGCAGCATCACCAGCCATTGGGTCGGACGCACGAACTCTTCACGGCTTGCCGCCCAGCGCATGCGCTTGGGAATAGGCAGGTCGTTGAGCGAGTCTTCGACGATGGTCGGCAGCAGGCCTGCGGTCGCCTTGCCGGGGATGTGCTGGGAGAAGCGCAGCTTGGGGCCGCTACGGTCGATGTCGGCCAGCTCCACACCGCACTTCTTGGCAAAGCCCAGTGCAGCCTGGGTCGGCTCGCCTTCTGCATTGAAGGCCGCTTGCAAGGGCGGGCCATCGATGTTGATGCTGCGGTCAGGCTGCTGCACATCGAGTTGACGGATCAGCACCGCCAGGCGACGCGGCGCGGCGTAGACCGATTTGCCGGTGTAGTTCAGGCCAGCAGCTTGCAGGCCTTTTTCGATACCGGCCAGGAACGCGTCGCCCAGGGTCGCAAGGGCCTTGGGTGGCAGCTCTTCGGTGCCCAGTTCTACCAGGAAATCTTGAGCACTCATTGTGCAGCCTCCAGCTTAGCCAACACTTCGTCACGCAGTTCGGGGGTCGCCATCGGGAAGCCCATGCGCGCACGGGCCTGCAGGTAGCTTTGCGCCACGTCGCGGGCCAGGGTTCGCACCCGCAGGATGTAACGCTGGCGCTCGGTCACCGAGATGGCGCGACGGGCATCGAGCAGGTTGAACGTATGGGATGCCTTGAGGACCATTTCATAGGTCGGCAACGGCAGCTCCAGCTTGATCAGGCGGTTGGCTTCGCTCTCGTAGAAGTCGAACAGCTCGAACAGTTTCTCGACGTTGGCGTGCTCGAAGTTGTAGGTCGACTGCTCCACTTCGTTCTGGTGGAACACGTCGCCGTAGCTGACCTTGCCGAACGGACCATCGGCCCATACCAGGTCGTAGACCGAGTCCACGCCCTGGATATACATGGCCAGGCGCTCCAGGCCATAGGTGATTTCACCGGTCACCGGGTAGCATTCGATACCACCGACCTGCTGGAAATAGGTGAACTGGGTCACCTCCATGCCATTGAGCCAGATTTCCCAGCCCAGGCCCCAAGCGCCGAGGGTTGGCGATTCCCAGTTGTCTTCGACGAAGCGAATGTCGTGCACCAACGGGTCCAGACCGATGGCCTTCAGCGAGCCGAGGTACAGCTCCTGGAAGTTGGCCGGGTTGGGCTTGAGCACCACCTGGAATTGATAGTAATGCTGCAGGCGGTTGGGGTTTTCGCCATACCGCCCGTCGGCAGGGCGACGGCTCGGCTGCACGTAGGCGGCGTTCCAGGTTTCTGGACCCACTGCGCGCAGGAAGGTAGCGGTGTGGAAAGTGCCGGCGCCTACTTCCATATCGTAGGGCTGAAGCACCACACAACCTTGCTCGGCCCAGTAGTTCTGCAGGGCGAGGATCAGGTCTTGGAAGGTACGCACGGCTGGCGTAGGCTGGCTCACGAAATTCACCTGTATCTGGGGATGCGGATGTAAAGAGCGGGAGTATAACCTGATTCGCCTCGCCCTCTACTCATTGGAGCCTTATGCCACGCTGCTTTTGGTGTACCGACGATCCGTTGTACCAGGCCTACCATGACCAGGAATGGGGAACGCCCCAGCGTGACCCGGCGTTGCTGTTCGAGATGCTTTTGCTCGAAGGGTTCCAGGCAGGGCTTTCCTGGATCACCGTGCTGCGCAAGCGCGAGCGCTACCGTGAAGTGCTGGAGGGCTTCGATCCTGCGAAACTCGCGGTGATGAGCGACGAGCGCATCGAGACGTTGATGCAGGATGCCGGCATCATCCGCAATCGGCTCAAGCTCAAGGCTGCCAGGCGAAATGCCCAGGCCTGGCTGGCTGTGGATAACCCGGCCGAGTGGCTATGGTCGTTCGTCGGCGGCGCCCCGAAGATCAACCATTTCAGCACGCGCAGCGAAGTCCCGGCCGTGACCGAAGAAGCCCAAGCCATGAGCAAGGCGTTGCGCAAGGCCGGCTTCACCTTCGTCGGCCCGACCATCTGCTATGCCTTCATGCAGGCGACCGGCATGGTCATGGACCACACCACCGACTGTGATCGCTACGCCGCCTTGTCCCACTGAAGGGTTACAATGCCCGTCTTGCTGAAATAAGGAACTCGCCTGTGGAAAAGTTCAAGGGCGCCCTGATGGTCGGGGTGCTGCGACTGTTCGCCAAGTTGCCTTGGGGTGCGGTGCAACGCGTCGGGGCCGGCATCGGCTGGCTGATGTGGAAAATACCCAATGGCTCGCGCAACGTGGTGCGCATCAACCTGGCCAAATGCTTCCCCGAGATGGACCCGGTTGCCCGCGAGCAGCTGGTTGGCCAGGCACTGCGGGACATTGGCAAATCCTTCGTCGAAAGCGCCTGCGCCTGGATCTGGCCCCCACACCGTTCGCTGGAACTGGTCAAGGAGGTGCATGGGCTGGAGGTGCTGGAGCAGGCCCTGGCGTCAGGAAAGGGGGTTGTGGGTATCACCAGTCATTTGGGCAATTGGGAAGTGCTGAACCACTTCTATTGCAACCAATGCAAGCCGATCATTTTCTACCGCCCACCCAAGCTCAAGGCGGTGGACGACCTGCTGCGCGAGCAGCGTGTGCAGATGGGCAACCGCGTCGCACCTTCGACCAAGGAAGGCATCCTCAGCGTGATCAAGGAAGTTCGGCGCGGTGGCCAGGTCGGCATCCCGGCCGACCCCGAGCCGGCCGAGTCGGCGGGTGTATTCGTTCCCTTCCTGGGCACTGAGGCGCTGACCAGCAAGTTCGTGCCGAACATGCTGGCTGGCGGCAAGGCAGTCGGGGTTTTCCTGCATGCCCTGCGTCTGCCTGATGGCTCAGGCTTCAAGGTGTTTCTGGAAGCCGCGCCGGAGGCGATGTACAGCACCGACGTGAACGAGTCGGCGGCCGCGATGAGCAAGGTGGTCGAGCGGTATGTGCGCGAGTATCCCAGCCAGTACATGTGGAGCATGAAGCGCTTCAAGAAGCGTCCGGCAGGCGAGGCGCGCTGGTATTGAGGCGCGCATCGCCGGCAGCGGCTGCCTGGCAGCCGATGCGTCGGCGCTAGCGAGCTCAGCGTTTGTCGAGTTTCTTGAGAAACACCGTCATCTCTTTCTCGGCCTGCTTGTCACCATGGGCCTGCGCCGCCGCGATGCCGTCTTCCCAGGCCTTGCGCGCCGCTGGCAGGTCCGCCAGCAACTGGTAGGCCTTGCCTAACAGCTTCCAGACTGCCGAGTACTTGGGGTCCTGCTCGACACAGCGAGCCAGGTGCACGGCAGCCTGCGCGCCATTGCCTTCGTCGAGCCAAGCCTTGCCCAAGCCAAAGCGCAACAATGGGTTATCCACACCCTTGGCCAGCATGTTTTCCAACGATTGGCGCATGTCCCGCCTCCTAGAAGAAACTCAAGCCGACGTGGAACAGCTTTTCCACATCCCGAATGTGTTTCTTGTCCACAACGAACAGGATCACATGGTCACCTGATTCGATGACTGTCGTGTCGTGCGCGATGAGCACACTGTCGTGGCGAATGATGGCACCGATGGTCGTCCCTGGGGGCAGGGTTATGTCCTCGATTGCCTTGCCCACCACCTTGCTCGACTTCGCATCACCGTGGGCCACTGCCTCGATGGCTTCGGCTGCACCACGACGCAGCGAATGCACGCTCACGATATCGCCACGGCGCACGTGCGCCAGCAAGGTGCCGATGGTGGCCAATTGCGGGCTGATGGCAATGTCGATTTCACCCCCCTGCACCAGGTCTACATAGGCCGGGTTGTTGATGATCGTCATGACCTTGCGTGCACCCAGGCGCTTGGCCAGCAGGGACGACATGATGTTGGCTTCGTCATCGTTGGTCAGGGCCAGGAAGATATCAGTGTCGGCGATGTTTTCTTCCAGCATCAGGTCCTTGTCCGATGCGCTGCCCTGCAGCACCACGGTACTGTCCAACGTATCGGACAGGTATCGGCAGCGTGCCGGGTTCATCTCGATGATTTTCACCTGGTAGCGGCTTTCGATGGCTTCGGCCAGGCGCTCGCCTATCTGCCCGCCGCCAGCGATGACGACTCGCTTGTTGGTTTCATCGATGCGGCGCAGCTCGCCCATGACCGCCCGGATGTCCTTTTTGGCGGCGATGAAGAACACCTCGTCATCGGCCTCGATCACCGTGTCACCGCGCGGTGTGATCGAGCGGTCACGGCGGAAGATCGCCGCCACCCGGGTTTCCACATGGGGCATGTGCGCGCGTATCTGGCGCAGCTGCTGGCCGACCAGCGGGCCGCCGTAGTACGCCTTAACGGCCACCAACTGCGCCTTGCCCTGGGCGAAGTCGATGACCTGCAACGAACCGGGCTGTTCGATCAGGCGCTTGATGTAGTGGGTGACGACCTGTTCTGGGCTGATCAGCACATCGACCGGGATATGGTCGTTGTCGAACAGTTCTTCGCGGGTCAGGTAGGCCGACTCGCGCACCCGGGCGATTTTTGTCGGTGTGTGGAACAGCGAGTAGGCCACCTGGCACGCGACCATGTTGGTCTCGTCGCTGTTGGTCACGGCAACCAGCATGTCGGCGTCCTCGGCGCCTGCCTGTCGCAACACCGTAGGCAGCGACCCACGCCCCTGCACGGTGCGGATATCCAGGCGATCACCCAGGTCGCGCAGGCGGTCGCCATCGGTATCGACCACGGTGATGTCGTTGGCCTCGCTGGCCAGGTGCTCTGCAAGCGTTCCGCCCACCTGGCCGGCGCCCAGGATGATGATCTTCATCCGCTACTCCCCAGTGTGCTCAACCGCGCGAGGCGGCAATCTTGATCAGCTTGGCATAGTAGAAACCGTCGTGGCCGCCTTCCTGGGCCAACAACTGGCGCCCATGCGTCTGGCGCAGGCCCGCTTCGGTGGCCAGGTCCAGCTCGCGTGCGCCTGGCGTGCGCGCCAGGAACGCGCCGATCACCTCGGTATTTTCGGTCGGTAGGCTGGAGCAGGTGGCGTACAGCAGCATGCCGCCCACCTCCAGTGTTGGCCACAGGGCATCGAGCAACTCGCCTTGCAAGGCCGCCAGCGGCGCGATGTCTTCGGCCTGGCGAGTGAGCTTGATGTCTGGATGACGACGGATGACGCCAGTGGCCGAGCAAGGAGCGTCCAGCAGAATGCGCTGGAACGGTTTGCCGTCCCACCAGCTGGCCGTATCGCGGGCATCGCAGGCGATCAGTTCGGCGTCGAGCCTCAGGCGGTCGAGGTTTTCGCGCACGCGCACCAGGCGCTTGGCTTCAAGGTCGATGGCCACCACGTGAGAGAGCCCGGCTTCGGCCTCCAGCACATGGCAGGTCTTGCCTCCCGGGGCGCAGCATGCGTCGAGCACGCGTTGACCGGGCGCCAGCTCCAGCAGGTCGGCGGCCAGTTGCGCGGCTTCGTCCTGGACGCTGATCCAGCCTTCGGCAAAGCCTGGCAGGCCGCGTACATCCCGCGGCTCGGCCAGCACGATACCGTCACGGCTATACGCGCAGGCCTGGGCCTGGACGCCTGCATCGGCGAGCAGCTTCAGGTAGCCGTCGCGGCTGTGATGGCGGCGGTTGACGCGCAGGATCATCGGCGGGTGCGCATTGTTGGCGGCGCAGATGGCTTCCCACTGATCCGGCCAGAAGGCCTTGAGCGCCTTTTGCAGCCAGCGTGGATGGGCGGTGCGCACCACCGGGTCGCGCTCCATGTCGGCCAGCATGGCTTGGCCGTCGCGCTGTGCACGGCGCAGCACCGCGTTCAGCAGCCCCTTGGCCCAGGGTTTTTTCAGCTTGTCGGCGCAACCCACGGTTTCACCAATGGCGGCATGAGCCGGGATGCGGGTATAGAACAACTGGTACAAGCCAATCAGCAACAACGCCTGCACATCGGCATCGGCGGCCTTGAAGGGCTTTTGCAACAGCTGCGCTGCCAGCAGGTCCAGGCGCGGCTGCCAACGGGCGGTACCAAAGGCCAGGTCTTGGGTCAGCCCGCGGTCACGGTCCTCGACCTTGTCCAGTTGCGCGGGCAGGGAGCTGTTGAGGGAGGCCTTGCCGCTGAGCACAGCGGCAAGGGCACGGGCGGCAGCCAGGCGTGGGTTCATTGGCCGAGCACCTTGCCTGGCGTGAATTTCTCTTTGCGGCTGTTGAACAGGTCAGCGAAGGCCAGGGCCTTGCCGCCTGGCAATTGCAGGCGGGTCAGGCTGAGCGCCTGCTCGCCGCAAGCAACCACCAGGCCGTCTTTGCTTGCCGCCAGGATTTCACCGGGTGCGCCCTGCCCTGTGGCCAGGCACGCACCCAGCACCTTCACGGTTTCCCCGTCGAGCGTGCTGTGGCAAATCGGCCAAGGGTTGAATGCCCGAATCAGGCGCTCCAGCTGTTCAGCTGGCAGGGACCAGTCCAGACGCGCTTCGTCCTTGTTCAGCTTGTGCGCATAGGTAGCCAGGGCGTCGTCCTGCGTCTCGCCGTGCAAGGTGCCATCGGCCAGCCCGGCGATGGCCTGGATGACGGCCGCCGGCCCCATTTGCGCCAGGCGATCGTGCAGGCTGCCGCCGGTATCAGTGGCGTTGATCGGGGTGACGACCTTGAGCAGCATGGGACCGGTGTCCAGGCCCGCTTCCATGCGCATGACGGTCACGCCGCTTTCGGCATCGCCCGCCTGCACTGCCCGCTGAATCGGGGCCGCCCCGCGCCAGCGTGGCAGCAAGGACGCGTGGCTGTTGATGCAGCCAAGGCGCGGGATGTCCAGTACCGCCTGGGGCAGGATCAGGCCGTAGGCAACCACGACCATCAGGTCGGGTGCCAAGGCTGTCAATTGTGCCTGGGCCTCGGCATTGCGCAGGCTTGGTGGCTGCATCACCGGGATGTCATGGGCCACGGCCAGCGCCTTGACCGCGCTGGGCATCAGCTTCTGACCGCGGCCTGCCGGGCGATCGGGCTGGGTGTAGACGGCCACGACTTCGTACGGGCTGTCGAGCAGGGCCTTGAGGTGTTCGGCGGCAAACTCGGGAGTGCCTGCAAAGACGATGCGCATGGTGTTCTCGCTGCAAAAAGAAAAAGGCTTGCCGGAGCAAGCCTTCTGGAAGGTGGGAATCAGGCTTGCTGGCGGTGCTGTTTTTCCAGCTTCTTCTTGATTCGATCCCGCTTGAGCTGTGACAGGTAGTCGACGAACAGCTTGCCATTGAGGTGATCGAACTCGTGCTGCACGCACACCGCCAGCAGGCCTTCGCATTCCAGCTCGAACGGTGTGCCGTCACGATCCTGGGCCTTGACCCTCACGCGCAGGGGCCGATCGACGTTCTCGTAGAAGCCCGGCACTGACAGGCAACCTTCCTGGTACTGGCCCATGTCATCGGTCAGTTCCTCGACCGACGGGTTGATGAAGACGCGAGGTTCGCTGCGGTCTTCGCTGAGGTCCATCACCACGACTTGCTGGTGCACGTTGACCTGGGTCGCAGCCAGGCCGATGCCAGGGGCTTCGTACATGGTTTCAAACATGTCGTCGATCAGCTGGCGCAGGGCGTCGTCGAACGCCGTCACCGGTTTGGCGATGGTGCGCAGGCGCGGGTCCGGGAATTCGAGAATGTTCAAAATGGCCATAAGGTCAGGCAGTCACTGTGCGTTTGGTTGAAAACTGAACACACATAATAAAGGGAAACGCGGACTTCGGCACCTGGCAACCTCGTCTAGGGTGACTATTGGCGTGATAGCCCCCAGCCAATGGACAGCTTTTCAAAGTGTTACTCACAGAGTTATCCACAGGTTGCGAAGCCTGAATCAACCGTTTTGCATCAAGGATGATTGCCGATGTCTGATTGCTCCTTATCTACTTGCCCGCCTGCAGAACTGGAGGCGCGGTTGCGCCTGCATTGCCTTCCCGAGACCGGCTTGCGCCGCTTTTCTGCCCTGATCGAGGCCTTCGGAAGTGCCTCATCGGCGCTCAGTGCCCCCGGTTCTGCCTGGCGCGCACTGGGCATTCCCCATGCCAGTATCGATGCAAGGCGCAGCCCTCAAGTGCGGGATGCGGCCAGTGCTGCAATGCGCTGGCTAGAGCGTCCGGGCCAGCAATTGCTGATGTGGGACAGCCCAGACTACCCCGCGTTGCTCGCCGAAATCGACGATGCCCCGCCGCTGCTGTTCGTGGCGGGGAACGTTTCGCTGCTCAGCCGCCCACAACTGGCGATCGTGGGCAGCCGCCGCGCGACGCCGCCGGCGGTGGACACGGCTGGCGCGTTTGCCAGGTACCTTGCCCAGGCGGGCTTCGTCGTCACCAGTGGCCTGGCGGTAGGTATCGATGGTGCCGCTCACCGTGCTGCGCTGCAGGCTGGCGGGGCCACGATAGGCGTACTGGGCACAGGGCTTGAAAAACTTTATCCACAGCGGCACAAGTCGTTGGCCCAGGCGATGATCGACAACGGCAGTGCACTGGTGTCGGAGTACCCGCTCGACGCCGGGCCGCTGCCGGGTAACTTTCCCCGGCGCAACCGCATCATCAGCGGTCTTTCGTTGGGTGTGCTGGTGGTCGAGGCCAGCCTGGCCAGCGGCTCGTTGATCACGGCCCGGCTCGCCGCCGAGCAGGGCCGTGAGGTCTATGCCATTCCCGGCTCCATTCATCACCCCGGCGCCAAGGGCTGTCACCAGCTGATCCGCGACGGCGCCCTGCTTGTCGAAAGCGTCGAGCAGATACTCGAAACCCTGCAAGGCTGGCAGAACCTGCCTCCGGCAGCTGCAGACACCTTCGATCACCCACTGCTGGCGCTGTTGCACGCTGCACCGCAGACCGCCGAAAGCCTGGCCCACTGCAGTGAGCAGCCGCTGGCAGAGGTACTGGCGCAGCTCACCGAACTGGAGCTCGCTGGCCGGGTCAGCAATCAAGCGGGACGTTGGTTTGCCCGCTCGGGCTGAGTAAACTGCGCCCAGGCAACATTCCCAGTGGAGAAGCATCAATGGTGAGCAGTTTTCGTGTGCAACAAGCCGCACGTGAGATCCGGGCAGGCGCAGTGATCGCCTACCCGACGGAGGCGGTCTGGGGCCTGGGCTGCGACCCGTGGAACGAGGACGCGGTCTATCGGCTGCTGGCACTGAAGTCGCGACCTGTGGATAAGGGGTTGATCCTGGTCGCCGACAACATCCGCCAGTTCGACTTCCTGTTCGAAGACTTCCCCGAAGACTGGATCGACCGGATGGCCAGCACCTGGCCTGGTCCCAACACCTGGCTGGTGCCGCATCAGGATCTGCTACCTGAATGGGTGACCGGGCAGCACGACACCGTAGCGCTTCGCGTCAGCGACCACCCCGTGGTGCGCGAGCTGTGCGCGTTGGTCGGGCCGCTGATCTCCACGTCGTGCAACCCTGGCGGGCGCCCTGCGGCAAAGACCCGGCTGCGGGTGGAGCAGTACTTCCACGGACAACTGGATCTGGTGCTGGGTGGGGCGTTGGGCGGGCGGAAGAACCCGAGTTTGATTCGCAATCTGGCTACCGGCGAGGTGGTACGGCCGGGTTGATGCACCTGCGGGCCATGCTGTTGGCCAGGCTTGGACCGAGCGCCTGAGCCATCCCCCCCATGACGCCTTGGTTTTTTCTGATTTTTGCCAAGGCAGTTGTTTGATATTCGGTTTGGGAAATATCCTACGAGCCGCGTCCCCGGCCATCACCTTTTCAGTAGGAACCGCTGCCCGTAGGCTTCAGCTGTCGCCAAATACCTTGGCGATCGGGTGTGGTAGCCCGGATGCATTCTTTCTATGACAGTCTATGGCGGCTGTGCGTGGGAGGCTTTCGAGCCTGCCTGGATTGGAAAATGCCCGGGTCTACCACCCCGCGTACAGTCGCCACCTATTCACGTGGTAGTGGTATGTGGCGGCGTTAGGAGCATTTTCCAATGAAAAAAATAGTCCCTGATCCACCCCTTCCTTCCACTTCCGCCCACCCATTCGGCCGCTGCGATGCCGGCCATGACCCACTCTTCACCGTCAACCCGAACATTTCCGCCGAGGACGCTCTGGTCCACGTAGCCCTATACCTGCGTAGCGCCTACGAAACCGGCTACAAAGCCCTGGATTACATGCGAGAAGAAGGCCGTGGCATGTTCTGGTCGAACCTGCATGCGATTGAAATGGCAGAAGGCGTGGTCGAGGCCATCCTGGATGGCATCGAGTCGAATCCGCCGTCGCAGAAGAAGGTGTGAGGGCTGACAGGTTTTTAGCGCCTGTGAGATCGAGCGCCGCGTAGGCGGCGCTCGATCTGCGCAACACTACAAAAACCAAGGCAAGCACCTGGTCGCCATAACGCGACCTTCTGCCAATCAAGGCAACAAAACAGTGGACCCCACAGTTCGCCGCGCCGACAGCTCGCTCTGGGCCTTGGCCGCTTCGCTGAGCGGGTAGCGCTGCTGGATATCCACCGTCACTTTGCCGCTGGCAATCATGGCGAAGAGGTCATCAGCCATGGCCTGGGTGTTCTCGGCGTTGTTGGCATAAGTCGCCAGGGTCGGCCGTGTGACGTACAGCGAGCCCTTCTGCGCCAGAATCCCCAGGTTCACCCCACTCACCGCACCCGAGGCATTGCCGAAGCTCACCATCAACCCCCGCGCTTGCAGGCAATCGAGCGACGTCAGCCAGGTGTCGACGCCCACCCCGTCATACACGACTGGGCATTTCTTGCCGTCGGTCAGCTCCAGCACCCGTTTGGCGACATCCTCCTGGCTGTAGTCGATGGTGGCCCAGGCGCCCAAGGCCTTGGCCCGCTCGGCTTTATCGGCAGAGCTCACGGTACCGATGAGCTTGGCACCCAGCGCCTTTGCCCACTGGCACGCCAGCGAGCCTACACCGCCTGCGGCCGCATGGAACAGGATTACATCGCCAGGCTGCACAGCGTAGGTCTGCTTGAGCAGGTACTGCACGGTCAGGCCCTTGAGCATGACGGCGGCAGCCTGCTCGAAGCTGATGGCCTCTGGCAGCTTGACCAGGTTGGCCTCAGGCAGCGTGTGCACCTCGCCGTAGGCGCCCAATGGGCCCCCGCCATACGCCACGCGGTCGCCGACCTTCAATCGGGAAACGCCAGGGCCCACGGCCTCGACCACCCCTGCCCCTTCGGTACCCAGGCCCGAAGGCAGGGACGGCGGCGCGTACAAACCGCTGCGGAAATAGGTATCGATGAAGTTCAGGCCCACAGCGTGGTTGCGCACGCGCACTTGCTGAGGCCCAGGGTCAGCGGGCTCGAAGTCCACCCACTGCAGCACTTCGGGGCCGCCGTGCTGGCTGAACTGGATACGCTTGGCCATCTCGTACTCCTGGATTCGGGATCGGGAAAGGGGCCTCTATCGGACGCCTTTGCTTGACTGCCGTCAACTGCGGGGCGCTGGCAGGCGGTGTTATGCTACGCGCCACTTGTTTCCTGCCCGCTCCTGGTGACCCGATGATTAGCCGCACCGAGGCTGTGAAAGCCTATCTGCTCGACTTGCAAGACCGCATCTGCTCAGCCCTGGAACGCGAAGACGGCGGCGCCCGCTTCGTCGAGGACGCCTGGGTGCGCGAAGCGGGTGGCGGGGGCCGTACGCGGGTGATCGGCGAAGGCACCGTCATCGAGAAAGGCGGGGTGAATTTCTCCCATGTGTTCGGCACCGGGTTGCCGCCTTCAGCCAGCGCCCATCGGCCGGAGTTGGCTGGGCGCGGTTTCCAGGCGCTCGGGGTGTCGCTGGTGATCCACCCGCATAACCCCCACGTGCCTACTTCCCACGCCAACGTGCGGTTTTTCATCGCCGAGAAGGAAGGCGAAGAGCCGGTCTGGTGGTTCGGCGGTGGCTTCGATCTGACGCCGTATTACGGTGTGGAGGAAGATTGCGTGCACTGGCATCGAATCGCGGAACAGGCGTGCGCGCCCTTTGGCGCCGATGTTTACCCACGCTACAAGGCCTGGTGCGACCGGTATTTTCACCTCAAGCACCGGGGTGAGCCCCGTGGCATCGGCGGGCTGTTCTTCGATGACCTGAACGAGTGGGACTTCGATACCTGCTTCGCCTTCATCCGCGCCATCGGCGATGCCTATATCGACGCGTACCTGCCCATCGTGCAGCGCCGCAAGGGTACGCCCTATACCCCACAGCAACGGGAATTCCAGGAGTTTCGCCGGGGCCGCTACGTCGAGTTCAACCTGGTCTACGACCGTGGCACGTTGTTCGGGCTGCAGTCTGGCGGGCGCACCGAGTCCATCCTCATGTCGCTACCACCGCAGGTACGCTGGGGCTATGACTGGAAACCCGCGCCAGGCAGTGAAGAGGCGCGGCTGACCGAGTACTTCCTGCAAGACCGTGACTGGCTCGGCCAGTAAGCCTGTAACCATTCAAGGAGCCGTCATGGACCAGTACGTCGTTTTTGGCAACCCGATCGGCCACAGCAAGTCGCCGCTGATTCATCGCCTGTTCGCCGAACAGACCGGCCAGGACCTGGAGTACGCCACGTTGCTGGCGCCGCTGGACGACTTCAGTGACTGCGCGCGCGGCTTTTTCAAGCAAGGCAGCGGTGCCAACGTCACCGTGCCATTCAAGGAAGAAGCCTATCGCCTGTGCGACAGCCTTACCCCGCGCGCGCGCCGTGCAGGCGCGGTGAACACGCTCAGCAAGCTGGCCGACGGTACTTTGCAGGGGGACAACACCGACGGTGCGGGGCTGGTCCGTGACCTGACCGTCAATGCCGGTGTGGAACTGGCAGGTAAACGCATCCTTGTCCTCGGTGCCGGCGGCGCCGTGCGCGGGGTGCTGGAGCCGCTGCTGGCGCAAAACCCGCAGTCACTGGTGATCGCCAACCGCACGGTGGAGAAGGCCGAACGCCTGGCCGAGGCGTTCGATGAACTGGGGCCGGTGGTGGCCAGCGGGTTCGCCTGGTTGCAAGAGCCGGTGGACGTGATCATCAATGCTACCTCGGCCAGCCTGGCCGGTGAGCTGCCACCGATTGCCAGCAGCCTCATCGAACCCGGTCGTACGGTGTGCTACGACATGATGTATGGCAAGGCGCCAACGCCGTTCTGCCAGTGGGCCACCCAACATGGCGCTGCCAAGGTGCTGGACGGTCTGGGGATGCTGGCCGAACAAGCCGCCGAAGCTTTTTATGTGTGGCGCAGTGTGCGGCCGGACACTGCTCCGGTTCTCGCTGAACTGCGCAGCCAGCTGGCGCGGGGCTGACAGCAAGCTGGGCGCCTGAGCGGCGCTTCGTGTGGCTGCTCAGTCCTCGAACCGGATTGGGCAACGCGCCGGGCCTTCGAGCTTGTGCAGTTCTTCGATCACCTGTGGCCTGGCGCCGCGCAAGGTCAGGCTGCCGCCCGTTCGCTGCAGCCGCCTCGCCTCGCGGTGCAGCATGTCCACCCCTGAATAGTCGATGAAGTTTACCTGCCGCGCATCCATGACCACCTTCGGGCCCTGGCAGCGCTGCAGGCGTACTTGCAGGTAATGCGCGGCACCGAAGAAGATCGAGCCGCCTACACGCAAGATGTCCGCATCGCCTTCGCGGCTCTGGTGGATGCGCGGGCGCGAGGTGCGCTTGAGGTAGAAGAACAGGGAAACCAGCACACCGGCATAGATGGCCGTCTGCAATTCCAGGAGCAAGGTGGCCGCTGCCGTCAGCGCCATGACCACGAACTCGGCACGGCTCACACGCAGCAATGCGCCGATGGCCTTGCGATCAACCAGCCCCCAGCAAATCAACAGAATGCTGCCAGCCATCGCCGGAATCGGCAGGTGCGCGATCAGGCCGGCACCGGCGACGGCAAACACCGCTACCCACAGCGCCGAGAACACCCCGGCCATGGGTGAGCGCGCGCCTGCGTCATAGTTCAGGCCCGATCGGGTGAACGAGCCCGATGAGAGATAGCCGGAAAAGCACGCACCGACGATGTTGGAGAGCCCTTGGGCACGTATCTCCTGGTCGGCGTCAATCAGTTGCTCGGAGCGCGCAGACAACGAACGGGCGATGGACAAGCTGGTCACCAGCCCCAGCATGCCAACGGCCACGGCGCTGGGGAGCAGGCGCAGTATCAGGTCCATGTCCAGCAGCGGCACGGCACTCAAGGGTGGCAGGCGCCCCTCGAATGCCGGTACTCGCGGAACGTGCTCGAACACGCCGGGCAGCAGCCACGCCAGCAGGCTGACGGCCAACAGACTTATCAACAGGCTGGGCCAGCGAGGGCGCCATAGTTTCAGCGCCATGCCCATTGCCACGGTAAGCGCCCCCAGAATCAAGGACGGCACGTCCGTTTCGCCGGCATGGCTGGCCAAGTCCTGAGCCGTCTTCAAGGCGGTGGCCTGGCTGGGCAAATCCAGCCCGAGCAGGTTGGGCAGCTGCCCCAGCGCGATGACCACGGCAGCCCCAAGGGTGAAGCCGATCACTACCGAATGCGAGACGAAATTGACCAAGGCCCCGAAACGCAGAAGCCCCAGCAGCAACTGGAAGACACCACCCAGAAAGGTCAGCAGCAGCACAAGGGTGATGTAGTCATCGCTTCCTGCTACTGCCAACGGGCTGACACTGGCGTACAGCACGATGGAAATGGCCGCCGTCGGTCCGCAGATCAGATGCCAGGAGGACCCCCACAGACAAGCGATCAGCACCGGGACGATGGCTGCATACAGCCCATATTCCGCTGGCAGGCCGGCGATCAGGGCATAGGCGATGGATTGCGGCAGCGCCAGGATGGCGCCGCTCAACCCCACCAGCAGGTCCTGACGCAAGCTGCGGGGCGTCTGGCGCGGCAGCCAGGCTAGAAAGGGCAGCAGGCGTATGAGGCGATGCATAGGGTGGTCAAAATCCCCAGGATGTGTCTGTTCTGGAGAGGTGATCTGTTTCACGAATCAACCGCAGACAGACCCGCTCTCCACTCGCTGTTTACAAGGTTTGTTTCACGGCCGCGACGGCATCTGCATCCGCTTTGGTGGTCACGCCGCTCAGCCAACCATCCAGTGCCTCGGGGTGCGCTTTCACCCAGGCCCTGGCCGCCTCGTCGAAGCTGATCTTCTTATCCACAACCTCGGCCATGATGGTGTTTTCCATCTCCAGCGTGAAGCTCAGGTTGCTCAGCAACTTTGCCGCGTTCGGGCAGGCTTGTGGATAACCCTTACGTGTCAGCGTGAATACGTCGCCTTTGCTGCCGAACCACTTCTCGCCACCGGTCAAGTAATGCATGTTCAGCTTCACGTTCATGGGGTGCGGCGTCCAGCCGAGGAAGGCTATGTACTGCTGTTTCTTGAGCGCTCGATCCACCTGGGCCAGCATGGCCTGCTCGCTGGACTCCACCAGTTTCCATTTGCCCAGGCCGAAGGCATCACCCTTGATGATCTCTTGCAGCGAGAGGTTGGCCGGCGCGCCTGAGCCAATGCCGTACAGCTTCCTGCCAAACTGATCGGCGTGCTTGTTCAAGTCCGCGAAATCACGTACCCCGCCTTTCCACACATAGTCCGGCACCGCCAGGGTGAATTCGGTTCCTTGCAGGTTGCGCGAGAGCTGCTGCACATCCCCGTTGGCGACGAATTTGTCATGGAAGCCTTGGTGCGCAGGCATCCAGCTCCCTAGAAAAGCATCGACTTGGCCATCCTTGAGCCCGCCATAGATGATCGGCACCGCCAGGCTGTCCACCTTCACCTGGTACCCCAGGGGTTCAAGCAACAGGCGGGCGACTGCGTTGGTGGTAGCGATGTCACTCCACCCAGGGTCGGCCAGCTTGACGGTTGAGCATTGCGCGTTGTCATCGGCGGCCTGGGCGCTAAGCGTGCCAAGGCTGACAGCTAGCGCGAACAAGGTAGCAGCGAACGTATGCATGGCGGGCTCTCTTTTCAATCCAGTGGGGCGGGCTGTGGATAACGTGCCTTGCGCTCGAGGTCGTCAAGATCGATGTGGTTGCGCATGTACTGCTGACTGGCGTCCACCCAAGGTTGGTGATCCCAGCTGCTCAATTTGCCAATGGCCAGTGCCTGGGCCACCAGACGGCGACGTCGCTGGCTGGCCAGCACCTGCTGGCACAGGCCGGGTATGTCCCAGCGCTGGCGCGCCTCGGTGACGAACCCCTGCAGCAATGCCTGATGATCCGGGCTGTTAGCCAGATTCTCCCGCTCGTACGGGTCGCGGCTCAGGTCATAGAGTAGACAGGGGTCGTCCTCGCTGTACACGAACTTGTAGGAACCGCGGCGGATCATCATGAGCGGGCCGACGGTACCCTCGGCCATGTATTCACCAATGACCTCGTCGTGACCGCCCTGCCCTTGCAGGTGGCCAAGCAGTGAGCGGCCATCCAGGTGAAGGGATTTATCCACAGCCCCACCTGCCAGCTCGACCAGGGTAGGCAGCAGGTCGCAGGTGGAGACGGACGCACTGACGCGGCCGGCCGCGAAGCGTTGCGGGCAATGGATCAGGAGCGGTACACGGGCTGACATCTCGAACCAATGCATTTTGTACCAGAGGCCGCGCTCACCCAGCATGTCGCCATGGTCGCCCGAGAACACGATCAAGGTGTCGTCGGCGAGGTTGCATTCCTCAAGGGTGTGCAGCAATTGACCGATATTGTCGTCGATGTAGCTGCAAGCGCCGAAGTAGGCCCGCCGGGCATCGCGGATTTTGTCCACAGGGAGCGGTTTGTCCCAAAGGTCGTAGACCTTGAGCAATCGCTGGGAGTGGGGATCGAGCGAGGCTTGGCTATCCGGGTGCTTGGGTAATGGGATATCCACACCTTCGTAGCGATCCCAGTAGCGTTTGGGGATGGTGTAGGGGTCGTGAGGGTGGGTCATGGACACTGTCAGACAGAACGGGCGGCCGTCGTTTTCACGGACGTGGTCATACAAATACTGACGCGCCTTGAACACCACTTCCTCGTCAAAATCCAGCTGGTTCGTACGCACGCAAGGCCCGGCCTGCAGCACCGAGGACATGTTGTGGTACCAGCTTGGTCGCACGTCAGGCTCATCCCAATTCACGGCCCAGCCGTAGTCGGCCGGGTAGATATCGCTGGTCAGGCGTTCCTCATAGCCGTGCAGTTGATCAGGCCCGCAGAAGTGCATCTTGCCGGACAGCGCCGTGCGGTAGCCCAGGCGGCGCAGATAGTGGGCGTAGGTGGGGATATCGGCGGGGAAGTCAGCCGCGTTGTCATAGGCCCCAATACGGCTGGGGAGCTGACCACTGACGAGGGTGAAACGCGAGGGGGCGCACAGCGGGCTGTTGCAGTAAGCCGAATCGAACACCACGGCCTGTGCAGCCAGACGAGTGAGATGAGGCATCTGTATGGGTGAGTCGGCGTAGATGGGCAGCAAGGGTGCTGCCATCTGATCGGCCATGATGAACAGGATATTAGGGCGTTTCATGCAAGCTCCCATCGTTGAAGGTTATGCGCAATGCTTGCCTACCACGATGCGGCGGTGCATAACGTGGGTAAAGCCCCTTTAGGGCAATGCGTGGGATTAGCCAGGCTTATGTTCGAACACCTTGCTCGATTGTCGTTGGATACCTTACGCGTGTTCGAGGCGGCCGCACGCTTGCGCAGCTTTACGGCAGCTGCCTTGGAGCTGGGCACCACGCAACCGGCAATCAGTCAGCAGGTAAAACGCCTGGAGGCGCAACTGGGCGCGCGGCTGTTCGACCGCATCTACCGGGGCATCGAGCTGACCGAGGCGGGCCAAGTGTTGTTCGAGTACGCCAGCCAGGGGTTGCAAACCATGGACGATGGCGTGGCCCGCGCAAGCGGGCGCCATCAGCGTGAAGTCCTGCAGGTGGCGACGGATTTTGCATTCGCTGCGTTCTGGTTGATGCCCCGTCTGCAGCGCTTTCATGAAGCGTATCCACAGGTCGATGTGAGCCTGGTGACGGGTGAGCGAAGCCAAGGCATGTTGCGCCCGGATATCGATGTGGCGGTGCTGTTCGGCGATGGGCGTTTTCATCAAGGCGAGAGCCGTTGGCTGTTCGATGAGGAGGTTTTCCCGGTATGCAGCCCTCGCCTTATCCGTGGCAAACCCTTGTCTGCCGCGGCTTTGCAGCGTTTGCCGCTGCTGCATCTCAAGGGTGAGCAGGCGAGCCGGTGGTTCGACTGGGCAGATGTCTTTCGCGGGCTCGGGGTGACCAGCGCGCCGCCTGCGGGGCAGCTGCGGTTCGACAACTACACGTTGTTGATCCAGGCTGCCATCGCGGGCCAGGGCATGGCGATCGGCTGGCGGCATCTGGTGGATGGGCTGGTCGACCAAGGGTTGCTGTGCCGGCCGTTGGAGGGCACCTTGCGGTCGGCACGTGGGTATTACGCCGTACTGCCGCCGCGCAAGCGACGCGGGGCGTTGATCGCACGCTTCGTGGATTGGCTTGAGCACGAGCGTTGCCTCTGAGATGCTGGGCCCGCTTGTGGCATGTTGTCAGAATCGACGCACATCGGGAGTAGCTGTGCAGAGAATCAAGGGTTATCACGCCCACGTGTACTACGACGCCTCGACCTTGGAGCAGGCGCGAGCCTTGTGCGAGGAGGCAGCCGCGCTGTTTCCGGTCACCATGGGGCGTATGCACACCAGGCCTGTTGGGCCGCATCCGGACTGGAGCTGTCAGTTGGCGTTCGAGCCTGAGCTCATTGGCGTGGTGCTGCCCTGGCTGGCGTTGCACCGCAGGGGGCTGGTGGTTTTTTTGCACCCGCTTACCGGGGATGAGCTGGCAGACCACCGCGATCATGCGATCTGGATGGGGGCTTTGCGGCCTCTGGACTTGTCGGTTTTTGGCGAAGGGCGTTAATTGAGCGATCCAATCTTAGGAACGTTCTTGCCGGAGCGGCCGCGATGACTGCGCAGCAGCCCCAGGATTTCAGCTTCGCAGCTCATATTGCTGGGGCCGCTATGCGGCCCATCGCGGCACGAGGCCGCTCCTACAGGTATACGCATCCCTCAAGTGCGCCGCGATGGGCCGCGCAGCGGCCCTAGGATATCAGCGTTGCAACATGAGCTGCCGCTCAAGATAGCCTCGGGCAACCGAGCGACAACCACCCCTTAGCGCCGAGCGCCACGTACCCCTTCTGCCAAGGCCGAGCACAGGCTCAACACATCGTCTACCGCCTGACCGGGGTTCTGCGCGTGGGCAATTTTGTCGACCAGGGCTGAGCCTACCACCACACCGTCGGCGAGACGGGCGATGTTGGCCGCCTGCTCGGGGGTGCGAATGCCAAACCCGACGCTGATCGGCAAATCCGTATGGCGACGCAAGCGCGCAATGGCTTCGGTCACATGTTCTGTCGTCGCCGAGCCTGCGCCGGTCACACCGGCCACCGACACGTAGTAGACGAACCCGGAGCTGCGCTCCAGCACGCGGGGCAGGCGCGCGTCGTCGGTAGTCGGGGTGGTCAGGCGGATGAAGTCGATACCCGCAGCCTGGGCCGGGCTGGCCAGTTCGTCGTCATGCTCAGGCGGCAGGTCGACGATGATCAGGCCATCGACACCGGCTTCGTTGGCCTGGGCCACGAACGCTTCCACGCCAAAGCGGTGAATCGGATTGTAGTAACCCATCAGCACGATCGGCGTGGTCTGGTCATCCTCTCGGAATTCGCGAACCATCTGCAGCGTCTTGGCCAAGGTCTGGCCAGCCTCGAGTGCACGCAGGGTGGCCAGCTGGATGGCCACGCCGTCGGCCATGGGGTCGGTGAACGGCATGCCCAGTTCGATCACGTCGGCACCTGCCGCCGGCAGGCCCTTGAGAATCTGGAGCGAGGCGTCATAGCCTGGATCACCTGCAGTGACGAAGGTGACCAGTGCTGCGCGGCCTTCGGTTTTCAGCTCGGCGAAACGTTGTTCAAGACGGCTCATGCCTGTTTCTCCTGGGCGGCCATGTGGTTCATGACGGTGTGCATATCCTTGTCCCCACGCCCCGACAGGCAGATCACCATCAGGTGGTCCTTGGGCAAGGACGGGGCGCGCTTGATGGCTTCGGCCAGCGCATGGGCGCTTTCCAGCGCGGGAATGATGCCTTCGAGCCGGCAGGAGGCGTGGAAGGCATCCAGGGCTTCGTCATCGGTGATGCTGACGTATTCGACCCGCTTCACTTCGTGTAGATAAGCGTGCTCGGGGCCGATGCCCGGATAGTCCAGGCCTGCTGAGATCGAATGGGCATCGGTGATCTGGCCGTCTGCGTCCTGCAGCAAGTAGGTACGGTTGCCGTGCAGTACCCCAGGCACTCCGCCGTTCAAGCTGGCAGCGTGCTTGTCGGTCTGCACGCCGTGCCCGCCCGCCTCGACACCGATGATCTGAACGCTCGGCTCTTCGAGAAACTCGTGGAACAGGCCCATGGCATTGGACCCGCCACCCACGCAGGCCACCAGGCTGTCCGGCAGTCGGCCTTCCTTTTCCTGCATCTGGGCGCGGGTTTCCTTGCCGATGATCGACTGGAAGTCCCGAACCATGGCTGGGTAGGGGTGCGGGCCGGCTACGGTGCCGATCAGGTAGAACGTGTCGTCGACATTGGTGACCCAGTCGCGCAGGGCCTCGTTCATGGCATCTTTCAAGGTGCCGGTACCAGCGGTGACCGGCACGATTTCAGCGCCCAGCAGTTTCATGCGGAACACGTTGGCCTGCTGCCGCTCGATGTCGGTAGCGCCCATGTAGATCACGCAAGGCAACCCGAAACGCGCCGCCACGGTGGCAGTAGCGACGCCATGCATGCCGGCACCGGTTTCGGCGATCAGGCGCTTTTTGCCCATGCGCTTGGCCAGCAGTACCTGGCCGATGCAGTTGTTCACCTTGTGCGCGCCGGTGTGGTTGAGCTCCTCGCGCTTGAAGTAGATCTTGGCGCCACCGCAGTGCTCGGTCAGGCGCTCGGCGAAATACAACGGGTTGGGACGGCCAATGTAGTCGCGTTGGAAGTAAGCCAGTTCTTCAAGAAATGCAGGGTCTGCCTTGGCCGCTTCGTATTCACGGGCCAGGTCCAGTACCAGTGGCATCAGGGTTTCGGCCACGTAGCGGCCGCCGAACGAGCCGAACAGGCCATTGGCATCGGGGCCGGGGCGATATTGGGACTGGGTCATGAGACGCTCCAAGGCATAACGAATGAGTGATGGGCTTTACTGTAACCATGACCTGCTCCGATGAAAACCGATAAGATTGCGCTGACTTGTCAGGAAAACTCACACGTAATGGCCAGTGATCTCCCGCCCCTCAATGCCTTGCGCGCCTTCGAGGCGACTGCCCGGCTCAACAGCGTCAGCCAGGCAGCTGAAGCGCTGCACGTGACCCATGGCGCAGTCAGCCGGCAAATCAAAGCGCTGGAAGCGCACCTTGGCGTTGCCCTGTTCGCCAAGGATGGGCGAGGTGTGAAACTCACAGATGCTGGCGCCAGGTTGCGTGACGTCAGTGGTGAGGTCTTTGATCGGCTGCGCGGGGTATGCCGGGAATTGGCGCGCGAAGTGGAGCACGCACCTTTTGTGCTTGGCTGTTCCGGGAGCTTGCTGGCGCGTTGGTTCATCCCGCGTCTGGGGCGCTTGAATGCCGACTTGCCTGAGCTTCGCCTGCATCTTTCTGCCGGTGAGGGCGACCTTGACCCGCGTCGCCCCGGGCTGGATGCGTTGCTGGTGTACGCCGAACCGCCGTGGCCAGCGGACATGCAGGTTCACGTACTGGCGCAGGAACGTATCGGGCCAGTCGTCAGCCCGCACTTCGTGGGCACTGGGCGCCTGCGCAAGACGGCGGTCAGCCAGCTATTGGAAGAATCCTTGCTGCACACCACGTCGCGCCCGCAGGCCTGGCCGACATGGGCGTTGGCCAACGGCCTCGATGCCCAGGCGCTGACATATGGGCAGTCGTTCGAGCATCTGTATTACTTGTTGGAAGCGGCAGTCGCAGGGTTAGGAGTGGCCATCGCGCCTGAGCCATTGGTGGCCGATGACTTGCGTGCAGGGCGCCTGATTGCGCCATGGGGCTTCAGCGCGACGCCTGCAGCGTTGGCACTGTGGGTGCCACGGCGCGCCGCAGATGGGCGCGCCGAGCAGCTGGCGCAGTGGTTACGCGCCGAGTTGGCCGGGCAGAGCGCTTAGTTGCGCTTGCACAGCAGGTAGGCAGCCAGCAGGCCCAGTGCGCCTACGGCCACGCCAGCGGTGGTGTAGGGGTGTTCCTGGGCGTAGTCACGGGTAGCGATGCTGGTCTTGACCGTGCGGTCTTTGACTTCTTCGTAGGCGTCGCTCAGTAGGCTGCGCGAGTGCTTCAGGGCCGTCTCGGCATTGCTGCGGATAGCCTTGAGGGACTTCTGGGATTCCTCGGACGCGTCGTTCTTGAGGCTTTCCAGGCTTTTCAGGAGGCTCTCGATCTCGGCTTCCATGCTTTCCAGTGATGTTTTACGCAGCGAGTTGCGGGGCATGTTGACTCTCCTTCGCGTTATGGGCTCTAGAGATTGCGACTATCAAGCGAAGCGAAAGTGCGATCGAACTTTCTGCCGCTGCGCCTGCTCGCAGGTAAACCAGCACTGCGCTGCTAGGCTCAACGTTATCGCCATCCAAGGAGTCAACACATGTCCGATCACCACACGTACAAAATGCTCGAACTGGTAGGTTCTTCCACCACCGGTATCGAGGATGCCATTCAGAATGCCCTGGCCGAAGCCTCCAAAAGCGTGCAGATGATGGAGTGGTTCGAAGTCGTCAGCACCCGCGGTCACATTCGCGACAGCAAAGTCGAGCACTTCCAGGTAACCCTGAAGGTCGGCTTCCGCATCACCAACAGCTGATACAGTTCCGGGCTGGATGTTCCTGGCGCGATGGGGTAAGACTTAGACGAGGCGCCTGATGGGCGCCTTTTGCGATTTCATCTGCACAAGGAAAGCAAGTGATGAACAAAGTGGTTCTGGCGTTGGGCCTGATGACCCTGGCAGGCGGCGCACTGGCTGCCGGCAAGCCGTGCGAAGAGCTGAAAGCGGAAATTGCTGCCAAGCTCGATGCCAAGGGCGTGCAAAACTACACGCTGACGGTCGTGGACAAGGGCGATCCCGCTGGCAAGGTGGTGGGCAGTTGTGAAGCCGGTACCAAGGAAATTGTTTACCGCCGCGACTGAGGCTCATCGGGACCCGCGGGTTGTCGCGGGTCTCGTGCATGCGGCCATTTGCTAGGCTCCCGACTCCCCGCCAGGGGGACGGGTCAGCCTGGTTGGCTATAGGGCCCGTGCTGGGCAATGGCTAGGCTTGCTGCAGTGCCTGAGCCAGCAACTCGTAGGAGCGTATCCGGTCAGCGTGCTCGTACAGATCGCAGGTAAAGATCAGTTCATCGGCCCCTGTCTGCTCCAGCAGCACGTCAACCTTGGCGCGGACCTTGTCTGGGCTCCCGATCATCGCCAGCCCCATGAAGCTACCCACTGCATCGCGCTCATGGGGCAACCACAAGCCGTTCATGGTTTCTACCGGGGGCTTCTGCATCAGGCTCTGACCGCGAATCAAGGCCAGGATGCGTTGATAAACCGACGTGGCCAAGTACTCGGCCTGCTCGTCGGTCTCGGCCACTACCATGGGGATGCCGAGCATGACGTAAGGCTTGCCCAGCGTAGTAGATGGCTTGAAGTGATTGCGATAGACCCGAATCGCCTCGTGCATGTAACGCGGCGCAAAATGCGATGCGAAGGCATAGGGCATACCACGCATGCCGGCCAGCTGGGCGCTGAACAGGCTGGAGCCCAGCAGCCAGATAGGCACTTCGGTGTCGTGTCCCGGCACGGCAATCACTTTCTGGTCATCGGTGCGTGGGCCCAGGTAGCGCGACAACTCTTCGACGTCATCCGGGAAATCGTCCGCACTGCCGGCTCGGTCGCGGCGCAGTGCATGGGCGGTCATCTGGTCGGACCCTGGTGCGCGGCCCAGGCCCAAGTCGATACGGCCGGGGTACAGGCTGGCCAGAGTGCCAAATTGCTCGGCCACGACGAGGGGCGCGTGGTTGGGCAGCATGACGCCCCCCGAACCTACCCTGATACGCGATGTACCCCCCGCGAGGTAGCCGATCAGCACCGAAGTGGCCGAGCTGGCGATGCCGTCCATGTTGTGGTGCTCGGCTACCCAGAAGCGGTTGTAACCGAAGCGCTCGACGTGCTGCGCCAGGTCCAGTGAATTGCGCAGCGATTGCGCGGGCCCTTGGTCGGCGCGCACTGGCACCAAGTCAAGGGTGGATATTTTCAGATTTCGCAACTGCGTCATGAAGCCTCCGCAATGATGGTTGGCCTGAGGCCTTTTGACTCTGTATGGGCGCAATCGTTGGATTCAATGTCCCTTGTCGGATTGAGCTGAACTCTCATCAGGCTACCAGCCTCTGAATCGATAGGTACTTAACCAATGACCGGGAGGCATCATGAAGAAGACAGCATCGGCAATCTGGGAAGGTGGTCTGAAGGACGGCAAGGGCCAGATCTCCACGGAAAGCGGCGCGCTCAAGAACAACCCTTATGGGTTCAACACCCGTTTCGAAGACACGCCGGGCACCAACCCGGAAGAACTGATCGGCGCTGCCCACGCTGGGTGCTTCTCGATGGCGCTGTCGATGATGCTGGGCGAAGCCAAGCTGACGCCCGAGCGTATCGACACTGCGGCTGAAGTCACCTTGGACAAGCAGGACGATGGTTTTGCCATCACTGCAGTGCACCTGGTGCTGCGCGCCAAAGTTCCAGGGGCGAGCGAAGAACAGTTCCTGGAAATCGCCAACAAGGCCAAGCAGGGCTGCCCCGTGTCCAAGGTGCTCAACGCCAACATCACCCTGGATGCCAAGCTGGTGAGCTGATCGCTCCAGCCGTGGGCGGTTTGCGGTAATCTGAAAACCCGGCAGCCTCGCTGCCTTTACTGGAGCCGCCCATGATTCGCATCGCTACCGCTTTACTGGTCTCCCTGGTGACAACTTCGGCACTGGCAGCAATCAAGCCATGCGAGGAGTTGAAGGCAGAAATCGAGGCCAAGATCCAGGCCCAGGGTGTGCCGTCCTATACCCTGGAAATCGTGCCCAACAGCGAAGTGCAGGACCCCAACATGGTGGTCGGCAGCTGCGATGGCGGCGCCCGCAAGATCATTTATCAGAAGAATGATCAGTAAGCCTGGCAACCGCTGGGACCCGGAGGGGGCCTAGGGTATGCAGAAGACCCTGCTAGGTTCGTTGACGACCACGGTCCTGGCTGAGTCATACAGCAGCACCTGCGGTTCCATCACCGGCGCCCTTGCCTCAAGCCTATAACGCTCGCCCGCCTCGAAGTGATCGTAACGCACCGTCAGGTAGCATGTACGGTCCCTGGGGTCGGTAGAGAACCCGCCCGCGTAGATCTCATAGTCGAAACGTACGATCAGTTCGTGCTTGCCGGGCGTCACCTGAAAATAACGGCCGTCGTCCAGCCGTTTGCCATCGAGGCGGTCGGCCATGATGACCCTGCCGGGTGTCATGGTGTAAAGGTCTACCCAGGCCTGTTTAGGGTCCTTGGGCGGTAAGGGGCTAGCACAAGCTCCCAGTGCACTGAGGGCGATCAGCATCATGGGCTGGCGCATGGCAGGTTTTCCACTTGCAGTGAATACCTGACAAGCATAGCGCTGTTTTGGATGCTTCACGTGCGCTGGCAGCCTGCCGGTTCACCCTGGCTGACCAGGTTCTGTTGCTGATCATAGAGCTTGATCCAGGGACGGAAGCCGATGCTGCCAGCCTGCAACTGGTAACGCTCGCCAGCATCGAAGCCCTTGAAGGCCACCTTGACCTGGCAATCACGCCATAGCGGGGCGTCAACGGGGCCGATGTTGCTGGGCGCCACCGGGAATTGATAGCGCACGGTCAGCTCATGGTTGCCAGGCGGTATTTGGAAATAACGGTTGTCGTCCCAGTCCCTTGCATCGACTTTTACCGCGTCCAGGGAGGTTTGCTCGCCTGGTTCAAGGTCGACCCACGCTTGAGAGGGGTCCGGGTCAGGCAATGTCGAACAGGCCGTTGTCAGCAGCAATGAACCGGCGACCCACAATGCGCGCATGGCGAAACTCCCCTTCGGCGAGATAATCTTTAGGCGAATGGGGTTGAGCGAATCAGACGGTAAACGATGCTTGGAACAGTGCTTGTGCAACGCTCAGACCCTGGGGCACTCGACCGTGTTTTCACCCGGTTTGTTCCGCTACTGCTCGTCGCGCTGCTCAACGGTTGCAGCAGCGCAGGCTACTATGGCCAGCTGGCAGTCGGCCAGTGGGAGCTGCTGCAGGCGCGTCGGCCCCTGACGAAGGTGATGGCCGACCCTGCCACATCCGAGCCGTTGCGCGCTCGGCTGGCGTACGCCCAGCAGGCGCGGACATTCGCCACCCGACAACTGAAATTACCCGACAACCGAAGCTACACGACGTACGCCGATTTGGGCCGCCCGTACGTTGTATGGAATGTATTCGCCACCCCCGAGTTGTCGCTACAGCCGGTCACCCACTGTTTTCCTATTGCAGGGTGTGTGGCCTACCGTGGCTACTACCGCCAGGGCGCAGCACGGGGTGCAGCGGCGTTGATGCGCCAGCAGCGCCTTGACGTCTATGTGGGCGGGGTAGAAACCTATTCGACCCTGGGCTGGTTCGATGACCCGATCCTGTCATCGATGATGGGTTGGGGTGAAGAGCGTCTGGCCACGCTGATCTTTCATGAGCTGGCTCATCAGCGTGTCTACGTGCAGGACGATTCGGCCTTCAACGAGTCGTTCGCGTCGTTCGTCGAGCAGCAAGGCACGCGGCAATGGCGGCTGAGCCGTGGGCTGGGGGCCACCGGCGAAAACCATGGCCCCCAGCGCAAGCAGTTCATCCGCCTGGTACTGGCCACGCGGGCACGGCTACAGGCCATTTATGCGGCGCCCACCGATGACGAAACCAAGCGCTTGGCCAAGCGGGCCGAGTTCGAGCGGCTGCGGCGCGATTACCGTTCGCTGCGCGATGGCCCATGGAGAGGCGATACGCGTTACGACGCCTGGGTATATGGGCCGATGAACAATGCGAAATTGCTGCCATTCGGGCTGTACGATCAGTGGGTGCCGGCTTTTTCGGCTTTATTTCGCCAGGCCGAAGGTGACTGGGAGCGATTCTATGAGCGCGTCGGGCAACTGGCGTCATTGCCCATCGGGGCGCGCACTGCAGCCTTGCAAGGGTTGATGCCCAGTGGCTAGCCCGCGCTAGCCGGTTGCCCGTCCCTTCAGCGCGATCGCATGCTGAACGCCTCGTGCATCTCGGCCAGGGACGCGAAATGAAACGCCGGCGCTTCTGCCATCAGTTCCTCACGGCTTCCGAATCCATACCCAACTGCCACGGCCTGCACGCCGTTACTGCGGGCACCGATCAGGTCATGCTTGCGATCGCCGATCATGAGCGTGTGGGCCGGGTCTAGCCCTTCTTCGTCCAGCAGGTGGCGAATCAGCTCGACCTTGTTGGTTCGCGTACCGTCCAGCTCACTGCCGTAGATCACTTTGAAATGCTGGTCGAAGGCGAAGTGGCGGGCAATTTCGCGCGCGAATTCCCACGGCTTTGAAGTCGCTATGTAGAGCGTGCGGCCTTGGCCATTGAGGGTTTCGAGCAGCTGCGGTACCCCGTCGAACACGAGGTTTTCGTACAGGCCCGTGACGCGAAAGCGCTCACGGTAAAAGTTGACGGCCTCCCAGGCTTTGGCTTCGTCGAAACCGTAGAACTGCATGAACGCCTGCAACAACGGCGGGCCGATGAAGTGTTCAAGGCGAGAGAGGTCTGGCTCGTCGATACCCAGCTTCGCCAAGGCGTACTGGATGGAACGGGTGATACCCAGGCGGGGGTCGGTCAGGGTGCCGTCGAGGTCGAACAGGATGTTTTGCTGGTGCATAGGGAAGATGTCCGCTTGGTTGCTGCGCCGCATGCTGGCGGGCGAGCCGATGCCCGCATGGCTGAGTCAGAGCCCGATACCGGCAGCTGCGCGGCCGGCGGGCTGTGGAAAAACGATCAGTCCGGCTGATCGAAGCCCTCGGCCAGGTGCTGGTCCTTGAGCTTCACGTAGTTGCCGGCGCTGTAGGCGAAGAAGGCACGCTCCTGGTCGTTCAACAACCGGACCTGCCTGACCGGGCTGCCCATGTACAGGTAGCCGCTGACCAGGCGCTTGCCCGGTGGCACCAGGCTTGCGGCGCCAATGATCACCTCGTCCTCGACGATGGCGCCGTCCATGACGGTACTGCCCATGCCGACCAGGATGCGGTTGCCCAGTGTGCAGCCGTGCAGCATGACCTTGTGCCCGATGGTGACTTCGTCACCGATGATCAGCGCAAAGCCATCCGGGTTGAACGGGCTGGCGTGGGTGATGTGCAGCACGCTGGCGTCCTGCACACTGGTGCGCGCGCCGATACGGATGCGGTGCATGTCGCCACGCACTACCACCAATGGCCAGACCGAACTGTCTTCGCCGATCTCGACATCGCCCAGTACCACCGCCGAGCGGTCGACGAAGGCCCGCGCTCCGAGCTTGGGACGGTGTTGCTGGAAGCTTCGAATGGCCATGATAGTGTTCCTCATGTGTGCCGATAGGCTGGCTGCCTGCTGCGGTCGGCGTCGATTGTAATTAAGATGGGGCTGTGTTTCTTCTGCCAAGGTATCCAAACCGTGACTGCGAACAACCCGCTTCTGCAATCCCACGATCTGCCGCCCTTCTCGCAAATTCGTGCAGAGCACGTGCTGCCGGCGATCGAAGCGATCCTGGCCGACAACCGTAAAGCCATTGCCAGGATTCTTGAAGAACAAGGCGCAGCGCCTACATGGGCAGGCCTGGTGCTGGCCATGGACGAACTGAACGACCGCCTCGGGGCCGCCTGGAGCCCGGTGAGCCACCTCAATGCGGTGTGCAACAGCCCAGAGCTGCGTGAAGCCTACGAGGCCTGCCTGCCAGCGCTGAGCGCCTACTCTACGGAGCTTGGGCAGAACCGTGCGTTGTTCGATGCCTACCAGGCACTGGCTGCAAGCCCCGAGGCAGCCACGTTCGATGTGGCGCAAAAGACCATCCTTGAACATGCGTTGCGTGACTTCCGCCTGTCGGGCATCGACCTGCCTGCCGCAAAGCAGCAGCGCTACGCCGAGGTGCAGAGCAAGCTCAGCGAGCTGGGCAGCCGGTTCTCCAACCAGCTGTTGGATGCCACCCAGGCGTGGAGCAAGCACGTCACCGACGAAACCGCGCTCGATGGCCTGCCGGACTCGGCCAAGGCCCAGATGGCCGCCGCTGCCGCCGCCAAGGGCCTCGATGGCTGGCTGATCACCCTCGAATTCCCCAGCTACTATGCGGTGATGACCTACGCCAGCGACCGCGCGCTGCGCGAAGAGCTGTATGCAGCCTACTGCACCCGCGCTTCGGACCAGGGCCCGAACGCGGGGCAGTTCGACAACGGTCCGGTGATGCAGCAGATTCTCGATCTGCGCCAGGAGCTTGCCCAATTGCTGGGCTACGAGAACTACGCCGAGCTGAGCCTGGCGACCAAGATGGCCGAGTCCACCGACCAGGTGTTGAGCTTCCTGCGCGATCTGGCCAAGCGCTCCAAGCCCTTCGCCGCCCGCGACCTGGCTCAGCTCAAGGCCTATGCTGCCGAGCAAGGTTGTCCGGAGCTGGCCAGTTGGGATGCCGGGTACTTTGGTGAGAAGCTGCGAGAGCAGCGCTACAGCGTGTCCCAGGAAGCACTGCGCGCCTACTTCCCCATCGACAAGGTACTGGGTGGCCTGTTCAGCATCGTGCAGCGCCTGTATGGCATCGAGATCAACGAGCTCAAGCAGTTCGACGCCTGGCACCCGGATGTACGCCTGTTCGAGATCAAGGAGAACGGCCAGCATGTAGGGCGCTTCTTCTTCGACCTCTATGCCCGCGCCAATAAGCGTGGTGGTGCCTGGATGGACGGGGCGCGTGACCGTCGCGTAACGGCGCAAGGCCAACTGCAAAGCCCGGTGGCCAACCTGGTGTGCAACTTCACCCCTGCCGCGCCGGGCAAACCTGCCCTGCTGACCCATGACGAGGTCACGACGCTGTTCCATGAGTTCGGCCACGGCTTGCACCACCTGTTGACCCGCATCGATCACGCCGGGGTGTCTGGTATCAACGGCGTGGCATGGGATGCGGTAGAGCTGCCCAGCCAGTTCATGGAGAACTGGTGCTGGGAGCCTGAAGGCCTTGCCTTGATTTCCGGCCATTACGAAACCGGCGAGGCGCTGCCGCAGGACCTGCTGGACAAGATGCTGGCGGCGAAGAACTTCCAGTCGGGCATGATGATGGTGCGTCAGCTCGAGTTCTCGCTGTTCGACTTCGAACTTCACGCCAGCCACGGTGACGGCCGTACTGTGCTGCAAGTGCTCGAAGGCGTGCGCGATGAAGTGTCGGTCATGCGCCCACCGGCCTATAACCGCTTCCCGAACAGCTTTGCGCACATCTTTGCGGGCGGTTACGCCGCAGGCTACTACAGCTACAAATGGGCTGAAGTGTTGTCGGCCGATGCCTTTTCGCGGTTCGAGGAAGAAGGCGTGTTCAATGCCGAAACAGGTCGGGCGTTCCGCGAAGCGGTGCTGGCTCGCGGCGGCTCGCGTGCGCCAATGGTGTTGTTCGTCGACTTCCGCGGCCGTGAGCCGTCCATTGACGCCTTGTTGCGCCACAGTGGCCTGGCCGAAGAAGCGGCAGCATGAGCGAGGACGCCGTGAAAAAGACCAAGAAGCGCTTCATCGCTGGCGCGGTATGCCCGGCATGCAGTGAGACCGACAAGCTGATGATGTGGAACGAGGACGGTGTACCTCACCGCGAGTGCGTGGCATGCGGTTTTACCGATACGCTCAATGAGCAGGGCTTGTCGGTGCCCAGCGAGCTGGGCACGCGGGTCACCCAGCCAGCACCCAAGCCGGCGGCGGCGAACGTGCAGACCGTGCAGTTCTTTCCCAATCCGAAGCTGAAGAAACCAGCCGATTGACCGCTGCACCGCTCGGGCGCAAGGCCCGGGCGGTGGGGCTGGTGGTAATTAATCGCGACCTGCACGCTCGCGCAGTCGCCCACGCTTGCCAGCTCCCATTATCGAGCAAGGTAAAGCGTGATGAGCAACCCGCTTCTGCAAGATGGCAACGTGCCCGTCGACTACCCCTCCATCACGGTTCAAAGCATGCAGAATGCGTTCGACCAGGTCCTTGAGCGGTATGCACAAGGCATCGAGCGCGTGATCAACAGCCAGCCATCAATGCCAACATGGGATGACCTGGTGTTGGCCATGGATGATCTGGACGCTCAGTTGTACGCAGTGCTTTATGGGGTAATGCCATTTCTGGGCAAAGGGCAGGCCTGGAGTGACCCTATCCTGGCGTTTCACATTGCTGCCAGCTCTGCGTTGGACTCAAGGTTTTGCAACGAGCAGCTTCAGTCGCTGTATGAACAGCTGGCGTACAGCGATATCGGCCGTAACCTCGATAGCCGCCAGCGGGCAACATTGCGCTGGCACGTGGAAAGGTTTCGCGTCAGTGGCGCTTCGCTGCCCAAGAGTGACAAGGCGCGGTTGCTCGACTTGCAACGCCAGATAATCGAGCTTGAAGAACGGTATCTGCTCAATCTCGATCATCCGGACGTGGTCGTCGATGACATCACTCAGCTGCGCGGTCTATCCCAACGCAGTCTCGACGAGTTGAACGAACGGGCAAGGCAGCGTGGCAGTAACGGGTGGTCCATACCCTGCGAAAGCTGGGCTACCGAGCGTGTGCTGGAAGAGGCCGAGCTAGGTGCTACCCGTGAGCAGGTGTACCGGGCTTTCCATGGACGTGGCGTCAATACCGGTTCGTCACCAGATAATGGTCAGGTGCTGCAGCAACTGGCACTTCTGCGCCATGAACGAGCGACGCTGTTGGCCTTCTCCGATCACATGAACCTGAGCTTGGCGCGCAAAAGTGCAGGTTCACCACGCCAGGTTCGCGCATTCCTGCAAAGCTTGGCTGCTGGCATGAAGCCCGCGGTGCTGCAGTGGCGTTCAGACTTTGAGCGTGACGCACAGAAATTGGGTCTGGATGACATGCAGCCCTGGGACCTACGCTTCGCCCAAAAGCAACTGCGAGACGCGGCCAAGATAGTGTCGAAGGAGGCGCTGCGCGAATTTTTCCCGATGGCTGCCGTCATCGACGCGCTGATCCAGCTGGCCAGGCGGCTCTTTGACCTGGAGTTGAGGGCCACCCCTGCCCCTGTATGGGCACCCTCAGTGCTGGCCTTTGAGGCATTCCAGCACAACGCACGCATTGGCTTGCTCTATCTCGATGCTGTACAGCATGCCGGTAAGCAGGCAGATGCGGTGTTCACAACCTATGTGCGGAATCGCCGGGTCGACGCAGAAGGGATTTACCAGCAAGCGGTGGTGATCGTCTTCAGTGATGTGCCCGAAGGTAGCGCAGGTGCACAGCCATTGTTGGATCACCTTGCGCTGCGCAAGCTGTACCACGAGTTCGGCCATGCGTTACATCACCTTATGGTGCGTACCGACAACCACGTTCAGTCGGGCGTAATCGAACTCGGCGCAGACGGGACGGAGCTATTTGGCAAGCTGTTCGAACGCTGGGTGTGGAACGTCGCCTATCTCGTCAGCATTTCCTCCCACCATTCGGACGGGCATCAGATTGATAGGGAGCAGGTCGAGCAGTGCATTGAGCGCTACAAACGCGAGGCCATAGGCGAAGCCGCGCTTGAGCTGAGCAAGGCCTTGTTCGATGTGGACCTGCACACGAACCCAGGTGACGGGAAAACCGTTCGCCAGCGATTCGCTCAATCGCGCGAACACTGTGGTTATTGGCCCCTGCACGCCTATGAGCACCCGGCCCACACCTTCGACCACCTGGTTACCGGCTATGACGCCGGCTATTACGCCTATCTCTGGGCAGATGTATGTGCCGTGGATATCTTTACCCGCTTCGAGCAAACGGGCCTACTTGATCGTGAGCTTGGACAGGTGCTGTTCGAGTCACTTATCGCGCCAGGGGCATCGCGCCCATTGCGTGAAGGGGTGAGACAGTTTCTAGGCCGTGAGACCAGCCTGCACCCTTACCTCCAGTGGCTTCAGGCTGCCGGATGATCGGGCTGGCATTTACCCGGCATGCCCTTTACTGTACATGCATACAGTAAAGGGTTTAGCCATGTCATATTCACCTCCTTTGAAGGGCCGCGGCACTGCGCATAATCCGCATAATCGCTTCGGCCCCACCCACTCATCGTATGAGGATGATGGCTGGTACCAAGATGTGCCGATCACGCAAGGGACCGAAGTGCGGATCGAGACGGCCAAGACCGTGATCAGCCGCAATACCTCGCCCGACCTGCCCTTCGACCGTTCGATAAACCCTTATCGCGGTTGCGAGCACGGGTGCATCTACTGCTATGCGCGCCCTTCCCACGCCTATTGGGACCTGTCGCCGGGTCTGGATTTCGAAACCAAGCTGATCGCCAAGACCAACGCGGCCGATGTGCTGGCGCAGCAGCTGAGCAAACCTGGGTACGTGTGTGCGCCGATCAACCTAGGGGCTAACACCGACCCTTATCAGCCGATAGAACGCGAACACTTGCTGACTCGGCGTTTGCTGGAGGTGCTGCTGAAGTTTCGACACCCAGTGACCATCGTCACCAAGGGCGCTTTGATTCTGCGTGACCTTGACCTGTTGACCGAAATGGCCAGCTTGCGCCTTGTGCGCGTGATGATCAGCCATACCACCCTTGATGCTGGCCTTAAGCGTGTGCTGGAGCCCCGTGCCGCTTCGCCTGCTGCGCGCTTGCGGGCCATACGCCTGCTGCGCGATGCCGGCGTACCCGTGGGCGTGCTGTGTTCGCCGATCATTCCCATGATCAACGACTGTGAACTGGAGCAGTTGCTGGAGTCGGCGCAAGAGGCCGGGGCGCAAAGCGCGGCCTACATGATGCTTCGCTTACCGCTGGAGGTGGCCCCTCTGTTCGAGCAATGGTTGCACGATCACTATCCGCAGCGCGCAGCCCATGTGATGAGCCTGATTCGGCAAAGCCGGGGCGGAGCGCTCTATGACAGCCGCTTCGGTGCTCGTATGCGGGGTGAAGGTGTTTTTGCCCAGCTGCTTGCCCAGCGCTTCGCCAAGAGTGTCCGCAAATTAGGATTCCAGGAACGTGACGCCTTGCAACTGGACTGTTCGCAGTTTAATCCGCCTGGCGCCCAGCTTCAGTTGTTTTGAACCATGGAGCATGGCTCTTCAGATCCTGCGGTAGCGCTGTGCCTGCTTGGAGAAAATGCGCTGCCGCATTGAAACCCTAAAAGGCGCTCATCAGTGATTGTGAATGGACGTTGATTTATTGTTTGGAGCGAGCACGTCATTGAAGAGGGTAACGCGTTCAGCGAAGTAACCCGGTAATCGACAAAGCCACGATTGGCGAGGCTTTGAGGCCGCATTATCTTTTTGGGCACAATAACGCGGGTGTCACTTGTGTAAGAAAATGCTTACAGGTATGTAAGCATATTGCAATTCCGCGGTCATGTAGCGCTCGGTTAACCTCGGACCTCACTCTGAACAGCGCTCAGTACACGGTTGAAGTTGAAAAGCCAGCCCATCAAAAGAGCCCTTCAGAAATAAGCCGACCTCCAAACGCTCTGCTGACCGCCACAACATTGGCGACGGAGATAACAAGGTTTGGCCAGCCAGCAGGCTTTACGTGACCATCAGGGAAGATATGCATAATACCGACGATTTGGATGCAGCCATCGGACCTGCAGCGTTTCAGTCTCCCTACCTCTGCCGATCTCATTGGTGGCCTTGCTTACTGGCCCTGCTTGCCTATGGCGCATTCACCGTGGTGTCGGCCATGTCATCAACCGCTCAAGCTACGGAGCTTGCCATGCAAGATAATCCAAACCACCACCAACCCTATCAACCAGGCATGAAACTTCCGGAGGGTGTGTTCCCACCCATGCCGGGTTACACCCACGAGGACTTGATTGGCGCTGCTACAACGCGCGCCCAAGCAGTGTTGAGCAACAGGGGTATCGAGCCAGCGCTTGTCCGTGAATCGTTGATTGGCCTGGCCGACCAGCTTAACCGGGTGTTTGAAGCCCAAAATGTCGAGTATCAGATATCGACGTGGTACCAGAAGCCTTATGCGAACAGCGCGGACCGTGGCAAGAGCGTTGCCGACATGGCCGAGCACTTCGGTGCGCTTGCTGTTCGCGCTGCTACCGAGTCACTTAGAGGCTCGCCGCTACTGGACAAAGACCGTGACCTACTCGGCGACTACATTGAAAGCGCAGGAAATGGTGTGCACGATCTGATAGCTGGATTGGAAAAGTCGGGCAGTGATTCAGTGGGCCAATGACCCAGTGCCTACTAGTGCTTCAAATAATCTCTGCCGCATGTCGTGCGAACAATGAAAGTCTAGTCAAGATGCGAATGCTACGACCTCGTCTTCGATCAAGGACACACTATAGGCACTCTCATTCCAGGCGCTTGGGCCTAGCCTTGGCTGCCAGCCTACTAGCGGTACTCGCCAACTCCCCTGTTTACGCCAAGGAGTCAAACATGGCTGACAAAAACTACACCTATCACCCGTACACGCCTGGCATGAAGCTCCCCGAAGGTGTTTTTCCACCGATGCAGGGATACACCCATGGTGCCTTGATAACGGCGGCTCAGACGCGCGTTGAGACTTACCTGAAAGCCCATAACATCGACCCCGTCGTGATTCAAAGGTCACTGGATGCGCTGGCAACGAGCATGCGTGAAAAATTCGAGCGCGAGGGCGCTGAATACCAAGTATCCAGTTGGTATCAGAAGTCGTATGACGATCCGGCGGCGCGTGCCCGGAGTGTGGCAGCGATGAGTGAAGAGTACGGCTCGGCAACAGTTGAAGCGGCTGCTGAGTCCTTGGAAGGCTCCCCATTGCTGCGCCAAGGCAGGGATTTCTACAAAGGCTACATCGCAGCTGCGGGCGAGGCCGTTCGTGATTTGATTCTGACATTGAACGACCGGAAGGCTTGATCGGGCATCAAGGCGTGGTCCCCTTCGAGCACCCAGTGCACTACAGCCGTGCGAAATGCAGCCCGGAAGGCGCACGGCCTCCCGCCTCGACAGCCTACGTTTTGCCACGCGCTGGGGGACTACCCCCAGCCTCACTAATCCGAGCAAATAATTACAGTCATGGTACTTGGCAATTGATGCTTTTTTGCTACTATTGAAGCACCCTCCTGATCATCTGGAACGCCCGTTCTAGAGCCTCCGAATTAAGTTTCAGTTAAGTTTTCCCGGCTAGCGTAGGAAATCAGTCCACACCGACTGTGATTTATGCTCAATGCCTGTCATCTAAATCCCAGCATTGCCAGAATCTTTCACCGGTAAAATGGATTTGCCTACTCACCGTCAAGAGGATGAATCATGCCCGTAAAGGACCCATCCAAGGTCGTGCCGCAGGTCCCTGCGGAAAGCGCCGATGCCGCCCTTAAGCACATTGTCGACGGCTTCCTGCGCTTTCATCATGACGTTTTCCCTGAGCAGCAAGAGCTGTTCAAGAAACTCGCCACGGCGCAAACGCCGCGCGCCATGTTCATTACCTGCGCCGACTCGCGCATCGTGCCGGAGCTGATCACGCAAAGCTCGCCGGGCGATCTGTTCGTCACCCGCAACGTCGGTAACGTGGTCCCCCCTTATGGACAGATGAACGGCGGCGTTTCCAGCGCCATCGAGTACGCCGTCATGGCGTTGAAAGTGCATCACATCATCGTCTGCGGCCACTCCGACTGCGGCGCCATGCGCGCCGTGCTCAACCCGCAGTCGCTGGCCAAGATGCCGACCGTCAGCGCATGGCTGCGTCATGCCGAAGTCGCCCGCACCGTGGTAGAGAACAACTGCTCGTGCGAAACCGAGCATGAGAACATGCAGGTGCTGACCAAGGAAAACGTCATCGCCCAGCTGCATCACCTGCGTACGCACCCCTCCGTCGCCTCGCGTCTTGCCGCGGGCGAGCTGTATATCCATGGCTGGGTATACGACATCGAGACCAGCAAGATCGAAGCCTACGACGCCTTGAGCGACAGCTTCCTGCCGCTGTCGGCAGACCAGCCAGTGCCCTGTGCCACGCCGAGAGGCCGCTACTAAGCGACCCGACCACCGCTGAACCTTGATGGCCGGCTACACCCCGCTGGGGTGTGGCGTGGCCGTCTGCTGCCCTGAATTCCCTGACTGGTGTGCCGGCTGCTGCGCTGGCGGCCTGCTGCTGCGCGCCTCTCGGGGCTAAACGTGCCCACGGCCAGAGGAATGGCCGTGCGATAGAGAAAGGAGTAATACGGTGAACATTACACAGCTGAAAGCGGCCCTGCCGCGTGAGTTGCTGGCCTCAGTAGTGGTCTTTCTGGTGGCCCTGCCCTTGTGCATGGGCATTGCGATCGCCTCCGGCATGCCGCCGGCCAAGGGACTGATCACCGGTATCATCGGCGGCATTGTCGTCGGTTTTCTCGCCGGCTCCCCGTTGCAGGTCAGCGGACCGGCAGCTGGGCTGGCGGTGCTGGTCTTCGAACTGGTGCGCCAGCACGGCATGGCCATGCTCGGGCCGATTCTGCTTCTGGCAGGCTTGCTGCAGTTGCTGACCGGGCGCCTGCGCCTGGGCTGCTGGTTCCGAGTGACGGCGCCGGCGGTGGTGTACGGCATGCTGGCGGGTATCGGGGTACTGATCGTGCTGTCGCAGGTCCATGTGATGTTCGATACGGCGCCTCAGCCGTCAGGCATGCAGAACCTGCTGGCGTTCCCGGCAACCGTCGCTGGGGCGTTGCCGCTGGAAAGCGCAGGCATGGGTTGGCAGGCCGGTGCATTGGGGTTGGGCACCATGCTCATCATGTGGGGCTGGGAGCGATTGCGGCCACAGCGCTTGCGCTTCATTCCGGGAGCGTTGCTGGGCGTGACAGCCATGACTGTCATCAGCCTGTGGCTGGCGCTGCCGGTGAACCGCGTGCAGGTACCGGCGGACTTGTCCGAGGCCATCGACTGGATTCGCCTCGATGACCTGATGAAACTGACCGACCCTGGCCTGCTGGTGGCGGCCTTTGCACTGGCATTCATCGCCAGCGCCGAAACCTTGTTGTCTGCCGCAGCGGTGGACCGCATGCACAGTGGCCAGCGTTCGGATTTCGACCGGGAACTGTCGGCCCAAGGCATCGGCAACATGCTGTGCGGGATACTGGGCGCGCTGCCCATGACCGGCGTGATCGTGCGTAGCTCGGCCAACGTCCAGGCCGGCGCACAAACTCGGGCCTCGGCGATTCTGCATGGCGTGTGGCTGTTAGCGTTCGTGGTGGTGCTCAGCAGCATTCTGCAGCAGATTCCGATTGCAAGCCTGGCCGGGGTGCTGGTGTTTACCGGGATAAAACTGGTCGATCTCAAAGCCTTCCGGGGCCTTGGGCGCTATGGCCGGATGCCGATGTTCACCTATGCGGCTACCGCCCTGGCGATCATCTTCACCGATCTGCTCACGGGCGTCTTGTTGGGCTTTGCCCTGACGTTGCTCAAGCTCGCCTTCAAGGCCGCACGTCTCAAGATCAACCTGATGGACCTGCCCAAGGCCGGGCACATGGAACTTCGCCTGAGCGGCGCGGCAACCTTCCTCAAGGTGCCGGCGCTGACCAAGGTGCTCGACGGCGTTCCCGCCGGCACCACGCTGCATGTGCCGCTGGGCAACCTCAGCTACATCGACCACGCCTGCCTGGAATTGCTCGAAGACTGGAGCCGCAGCAATGCGGCCAGTGGTTCCAAGCTTCGAGTCGAGCACAAGCGCTTGAAACGACGGGTGGAAGGACGGTTACGCACCACGTCAGGCGTGGGCGCCTGACCTCGGGCTATGGCCCAGGCTGGCCATCGCACGATTGGCCAGCCCGGCCATGTTCAGGCCGGCTGGCCGAGCTCCACGCCCAGCTGACGTGACAGGCAAGGCCATCGCTTCCAGGCCGCGCCGGTTTCGGGGCTGCTCAGCTTTTCCCGGTAGGCTTCCACGGATTCGGCGGCAAAGCTCTCGTCGTCGAGCATTTCATCGACCGAATGGTGCACCACTTCATCGAGCTGATTGGCAAAGGCCTCGCCGATCAGCTGGTGAGCGATCAGGTTGGCAACGGTGGTATCGACAGGGATGAGCGGCTGCTGGAAGTGCCGGATGTACAGGTCGTTGACCTCCTCCACCAGGCGATGGGCCAGGTAGGCCTCGTCCAGCAGGCAGTCGAGGCCGACATGCCCTTGCATCACGCTAGGCGGCTGCAGGAAGTAAGCCTCGGCAATCTTCAGCACCGGCGTGATCTGCGACTCGATGCCGGCTTCACGCGCGACTTCATGGGCCGCTTCAAGCAGTTCCGGCACTTGATCGATGTAGGCACCCACAAAGCGCGCCAGCGTGTCCTGAGCACCCTGCTCCGGCAATTGAATGGAAGGGTGCAGGTGCGGCAGTTGCAGCGCGAGGCGTTTTTGCAGCTGGCCGGTCTGGCCTTCGTGTTGGTGGGCTTGACTCACCTGCTCGCGTACAGCAGCGATGTTCATGACAACTCCAAGGACAAAACGTTTCAAACGGAAGACACTAACTTAGCTGGATATTCAATTAAGTTAAGATCCATTTGTTATAAACGGATGCGCTGCCTGTCGCATCCAGCATATATGGCGCTCCCTGCGTGACCGTTCTCCTTCAATTACATCGGTTTAGAGCCATTGGGCTGTTGATGAAGTTCATTTCATGAAAACCCGGGTGCACTGTGCTAATCGTCCCGGACGGCCTATCAAGACCAATGCAGGCCGTGGCGCCGCGCCGCATGCGCAGTACGCCGGCATGGCGTACCCTAGCGCCTACCTGGTGCGCTGTTCATCGCAGTGATCGTCGACCTCAACCTGTACCGAGCCCATGACCCGAACCCAGAAAGCCGTCTTCATCATCGCTGCCCTGATCGTCGTGATCATGGGCCTGATCCTCAACAATGTGCTAAACGCCAAGCGCCCGCCGAGCGCTACCGAGCTCATCGATGCCGGCATCATTCTGCTGCCGCAAAGCCGGACGGTGGTTGACGTGACCATGACCAACCAGAATGGCCAGCCGGTGCAACTGGATCAGTTGAAAGGCAAGTGGTCGCTGCTGTTCTTTGGCTATACCTACTGCCCGGACATCTGCCCCACCACATTGGCGCAGCTGCGACAGGTAAAGAGTGAACTGCCCAAGCAGGCGCTGGACCGCTTGCAGGTGGTATTGGTGAGCGTGGACCCCAACCGCGACACGCCGAACCAGCTCAAGCAATACCTGGGTTACTTCGACAAGGACTTCGTGGGGTTGGCCGGTTCTGTGGAAGATACCCAGAAGCTGGCCAATGCGCTTAGCATCCCCTTCATCCCTGCCGACACCAGCAAGCCCGGTTACACCGTGGACCACAGTGGCAACCTGGCAATCGTCGGCCCGGACGGCCGTCAGCGTGGCTTCATTCGTGCGCCGTTCGACAGCAAGAAGTTGGTGGCCCGCCTGCCCGGCCTGGTCCGGGGCGACTGAGCATCTGTCAGGGCCCTGCGCGGGACGTGGCCTCTGGAGCGATAGCACAGGCGCATGACCCCCGTGCTTGCGTCACGCTCCAATGGCAACCTCACCCTGGGTCGCCAGGCGACCCAAGGCGGAAGGCTCAGAACGCGGGTACTACGGCGCCTTTGTACTTCTCGGTGATGAACTGCTTCACCTCGGGCGAATGCAGGGCGGCTGCCAGTTTCTTCATGTCCTCGCTGTCCTTGTTGTCCGGACGCGCGACGAGGATATTCACGTAAGGCGAATCGCTGCCCTCGATGGCCAGCGCATCTTTTTCCGGGTTCAGCTTGGCTTCCAGCGCATAGTTGGTGTTGATCAGGGCGGCATCGACCTGGGTCAGCACGCGCGGGATGGTGGCCGCTTCAAGTTCGCGGAACTTGATGTTTTTCGGGTTCTCGGCAACGTCTTTCACGGTGGAGAGGATGTTGCTGTTGTCCTTGAGCTTGATGACGCCGGCCTTGTCCAGCAGCAGCAGGGCACGGCCACCGTTGGTGGCATCGTTGGGGATGACCACGGTAGCGCCGGACGGGAGTTCGTCGAGCTTCTTGATCTTGGTGGAATAAACGCCCAGCGGTTCGATGTGCACGCCAGTCACGTTCACCAGGTCGGTGCCCTTGGCCTTGTTGAACTCATCGAGGTAAGGCTGGTGCTGGAAGAAGTTGGCGTCCAGGCGCTTTTCCGCCACCTGCACGTTCGGCTGGATGTAGTCGGTGAATTCCTTCACCTTCAGCTCTACTCCTTCCTTGGCCAGCAGCGGCTTGACCACGTTGAGGATCTCGGCGTGGGGTACCGGCGTAGCAGCGACGGTCAGGGTATCGGCCTGGGCCGAGAAGGCCGCAATGGCGGCAGCGACAGCAAGCAGCTTCTTCATTGATCACTCCTTGTGAGGGCCGCGACGGCCCCCGAACGGGTCGGCCGAGCCGACCCCATTGGGGTTACTTACGGGAAAAATGCACAACCAGCCGGTCGCCGACACTTTGCAGGACCTGCACCAGCACCAGCAACAGCACCACGGTCACGACCATAACGTCGGTCTGGAAACGCTGGTAGCCGAAACGAATCGCCAGGTCCCCCAGGCCACCCGCACCCACGACACCGGCCATCGCGGTATAGGAAACCAGCGTGATGGCCGTGACGGTGATCGCGGCGAAGATCCCTGGCCGGGCCTCGGGCAACAGGGCGCTGGTGATGATCTGGCGCGTGGTGGCACCCATGGACTGTGTGGCTTCGATGATGCCGCGATCCACTTCGCGCAGGGCGGTTTCGACCAGGCGGGCGAAGAATGGCGTGGCACCCACTACCAAGGGCGGAATCGCACCCGCCACGCCCAGCGACGTGCCGGTGATCAGCACGGTGATGGGGATCATCACGATCAGCAGGATGATGAACGGCAGCGAACGCAGCACGTTGACCACCAGCGACAGCAAGGCGTACACGCCCTTTTGTTCGAACATCTGGCGCGGACCGCACAGAAACAGCAGCACGCCCAGCGGCAGGCCCAGCAGCACGGTGAAGAACAGCGAGCCGAACAGCATGATCAGGGTATCGACGGTTGCCAACCAGATTTCGGCCCAGTCGACATTGGCAAAGAAACTCAAGGCGTCCATCAACGCAGTACCTCCATATGAACATCCGCGGCCTTGAAGCGGGCAAAGGCCGCTTGCATGTCGCCGCCAATCAGGGCGAGCGTGAGCTGACCGTAGGGGACGTCCTTGATGCGATCGATACGCCCGGCGAGGATGCTGTAGTCCACGCCGGTCTCACGGGCAACGGTACCCAGCAGCGGCGCGTAGGTGGCTTCGCCCTGGAAGGTCAGGCGTACGATGCGGCCTGGCACATGGGCGAAGTCGTCGCGCTGTTCGCCTTCATCGACGTGATCGTCTTCCTGCACGAAGCGTTTGGTGGTGGGGTGCTGCGGGTGCAGGAACACATCCGCCACCGAGCCTTGCTCGACGATCTGACCGGCGTCCATCACTGCTACCCGGTCGCAGACGCGGCGGATCACGTCCATTTCATGGGTGATCAGCACGATGGTGAGTTTCAGCTCCCGGTTGATCTCGGCCAGTAGCTGCAGTACCGAGGCAGTGGTCTGCGGGTCCAGGGCGCTGGTCGCCTCATCACACAACAGGATCTTCGGGTTGGTCGACAAGGCACGGGCAATGCCGACGCGCTGCTTCTGACCGCCCGACAACTGCGCAGGGTACTTGCGCGCATGGTCCGACAGACCGACCCGGGCCAGAAGCTCGACCACGCGTTTGTCGATCTCGGCACGCGACAGTTGGCCAGCAAGGGTGAGCGGCAGGGCGACGTTGTCTGCAACGGTCTTGGAAGCCAGCAGGTTGAAATGCTGGAAAATCATGCCGACCTGTTGGCGAAAGCCGCGCAATTGGGTGGCATTGAAGCCGGTCACTTCTTCACCGTCGACGATGATCTTGCCGCCGGAAGGCTCTTCCAGGCGGTTGATCAGGCGCAGCATGGTGCTCTTGCCGGCTCCGGAATGGCCGATCAGGCCGAACACTTGGCCATCCTCGATCGTCAGGGTCGTGGGATTCAATGCGGGAATTTCTCTACCGGCAACGCGGTAAGTCTTGTGTACCTGTTGGAACTCGATCACGTAGCGAACCTTGTGGGGCGCATGGAAATTGATTCAGCGGTGGGCTGGGGGCCGCATTTTAGCCTTTTATAACCGCTGTTCTTAGCATTTATTTTGCCTCTGACCAATCTGAACGCTATATGGCGACAGCTGGTCATCCCGATGGAACGCTCGCTCGTCTGGTCGAGTCACTAACTGGACAAGCCCGATCGGGCGCCTGAAGACTGATGAGGAAAGCCAACCATGCCCAGCAAGAACAAGGATGCGCCGAAGCACAGCGAGGCCGCAGGTACTCAGACCCCGGATCGGGCCAATACCAATGCCAAGCTGCAGAGCCTGGAAGCAGACCGCAGCGATGCCACCGGGCAGGCGCTGCGCACCAACCAGGGTGTGCGCATCTCGGACAACCAGAACACCTTGAAGGCCGGCGACCGCGGCCCCTCGCTGCTTGAAGACTTCATCATGCGCGAGAAGATCACCCATTTTGACCATGAGCGCATCCCGGAACGTATCGTCCACGCACGAGGCACCGGTGCCCACGGTTATTTCCAGAGCTATGGCTGCCACGCCGAACTGACCAAGGCCGGGTTCCTGCAAGACCCGGAAAAGATCACCCCGGTATTCGTACGCTTCTCCACCGTACAGGGGCCGCGCGGCTCCGGTGACACGGTACGTGACGTGCGCGGCTTTGCCGTGAAGTTCTACACCGATGAAGGCAACTTCGACCTGGTCGGCAACAACATGCCGGTGTTCTTCATCCAGGACGCGATCAAGTTCCCGGACTTCGTACACGCCGTCAAGCCCGAGCCGCACAATGAGATCCCTACCGGCGGTTCGGCTCACGACACCTTCTGGGACTTCGTCTCGCTGGTGCCTGAATCGGCGCACATGGTCGTCTGGGCCATGTCCGACCGTGCCATTCCGCGCAGCCTGCGCATGATGGAAGGCTTCGGCGTGCACACCTTCCGCCTGGTCAACGCCGAAGGCGTGGCCCACTTCGTCAAGTTCCACTGGAAGCCCAGCGAGGGCGTGCACTCCGTACTGTGGGACGAGGCGCAAAAGCTGGCAGGCAAGGACACCGACTATCACCGTCGTGACCTGTGGGAAGCCATCGAAACCGGCGATTACCCGGAATGGGAACTGGGCGTGCAGATCGTGCCTGAGGCCGACGAGCACAAGTTCGACTTCGACCTGCTGGACCCGACCAAGATCATCCCCGAAGAGCTGGTACCGGTCACTCCACTGGGCAAGATGGTGCTCAACCGCAACCCGGACAACTTCTTCTCCGAGGTCGAGCAGATTGCATTCTGCCCTGGACACATCGTACCGGGTATCGACTTTACCAATGACCCGTTGCTGCAAGGTCGCCTGTTCTCCTACACCGATACCCAGATCAGCCGCCTGGGTGGCCCGAACTTCCACCAGATCCCGATCAATCGCCCGGTCGCGCCGAACCACAACAACCAGCGCGACGCGATGCACCAGCATATCGTGCACAAGGGCCGCGCCGCCTACGAGCCCAACTCCATCGATGGTGGCTGGCCGAAGGAAACCCCGCCCGGCCCCCGCGATGGCGGTTTCGAGACCTATCAGGAACGCGTCGATGCGCACAAGATTCGCCAGCGCAGCGATTCGTTCGGTGACCACTTCTCCCAGGCGCGCCTGTTCTTCCAGAGCATGAGCCCGACCGAACAGCAGCACATCATCAAGGCCTACAGCTTCGAGTTGGGCAAGGTCGAGCGTGAGCACATCCGCGCCCGCCAGGTGAATGAAATTCTCGCCAACATCGACCTGAAGCTGGCAGCCGCCGTGGCCGAAAACCTGGGCCTGCCAGCCCCCAAAGCCGGTACCGTCAAGGTCAAGGGTAGCCAGTTGGCCGAATCGCCAGCCTTAAGCCAGATGAACCACCCGGGCAAGGTTGGGATCAAGGGTCGCAAGATCGCTGTACTGATCGCCAACGGCGTAGATGCTGCCAGTGTCGACAAGATGGTCAAGGCTCTGGAAGCGCAGAGTGCTCGCCCCATGCTGCTGGGCCCGACCTCCGCGCCTGTGAAGGCCGCCGACGGTACGCAACTGCCGGTGGATGCATCGATGGAAGGTATGCCGTCGATCATGTTCGATGGCATCGTCGTACCCGCTGGCAAGGCGTCCACCGATGCCATGGCGGCCAGCGGCCTGGCCAAGCACTTCCTGCTTGAGGGCTACAAGCACCTCAAGGCGATGGTGCTGACTCAGGAACTGCTGGCAACGTTGGGTCTGAAGGAAGACAAAGGTCTGCTGACCGGCGACGACCAGAAGGCCATGGACGCGTTCGTCAAGGCAGTGGAAGGGCATCGCGTGTGGGAGCGTGAAGCGGCTGCAGAAGCGGTTCCTGCTTAAGTCACCGGTGTATCAGGGGCTGCCTCGCAGCCCCTGTTCACTGGCTTAGCGCTGGTGGGGAACCAGCACCACCTGAGCAGGCAACGCGCGCTGGATATCGTGCTTCTGTTTCAGCTCGAAGGTGCTGTCGATCTTGCGAACACGCTTGGCCAATAATGTCTTCAGCCACGGCGCATCCGCGCTGCGTGGCACCTGGAACACCACATCGCAACCATAGTTGACCACGTCGGCGGCAATGTCATCGAGTTGCTGGCGCATGGCTTGGATGTTGGTGGTTTCCAACGCAATCACCGTGCTGGGCGCACTGGGGTCGATCACTCGAGCCCTGGGCTTGGCTTCGGCAGCCTTGAGTGCGGCTTCGGCCTTGGCCAGCTCGGCCTTGCGCGCTTGTGAAACGGCATCACCGCCAGTAACCGCCGGAGCCTGTGGCATGAGTGCGCGCGCGCGCGCCAAGGCTGTGACCGCCGCGTTCACGTCACCCTTCTGCAGCATGATCTGACTGCGTTGCAGGTAAGCTTCGGCCAGCTCGCGCTGGTATTGTTCGATGCGGCCGTCGCCAGGCGACTGCGCTTGCAGGGAGACCAGTTGGTCTTCTGCGGTGGCCAGCTCGTTGCTGGCGATATTTTGTTGCAATTGCTGCCATGCATCAGGCTGGGCAGGCGTGCTGGCCTGTTCGACCGGTGCTTGGGAGCACGCGGCGAGGAACAGGGAAAATACGCCAACAAGCAGACAACGGGAGGCAAACGGCTTCATTCCTGCGGCTCTCTATTTGCGCAAAAAGCGAGCAAGTCTACACCCAGGTGCGCACGCTCGAAAACTGCTCTTACAGACCCTTAAGTGCGCCGAAGGTTGCAAGGCAGGCCTTGGAAGCCTTTCGCTCACCGTTTGGGCAGGGCCAGACTCAGCAAGAATAGCACCGCAGCGCACACCACAATGGATGGGCCGGCAGGGGTGTCCTTGAACCATGACAAAGCCAGCCCGCCGCAGACCGCGACTACGCCTATGACGCTGGCGCCTACGGCCATCTGCTCCGGAGAGCGCGCATGCCGTTGCGCAGCTGCCGCCGGAATGATCAATAAAGAAGTGATCAGCAAGACGCCAACGATCTTCATGGCCACCGCAATGACCACGGCAATGAGCAGCATCAGCGCCATGCGCAAGGCTGCAACCGGTAGCCCTTCGACCGTTGCCAGTTCTTCGTGGACGGTGACGGCGAGCAAAGGGCGCCACAAGACGGCGATCAGTACGAGTACCAGGGCGCTACCGCCCAGAATCCAGGCAAGATCGGTTGGGCTGATGGCCAGCAGATCCCCGAACAGATAAGCCATCAGGTCGATGCGCACGTCGTGCATGAAGCTCAGCACCACCAGACCCAGGGACAAGGTACTGGGCGCCAGGATGCCCAGTAGCGTGTCGGATGCCAGAGGCTGGCGTTGCTGCAAGGTCACCAGCAGAATCGCCAGCAACAGGCAGCCCACGGTGACGGCCAACGTGGGGCTGACATCCAGCACGAAGCCCAGGGCCACGCCCAGCAAGGCGGCATGGGACAGGGTGTCGCCAAAATAGGCCATGCGCCGCCAGACGACGAACGAGCCAAGAGGGCCAGCTACCAGCGCGAGGGACAGACCAGCGAGCAGGGCGTAGAGAAGAAAATCAGCCATGCTTGCAGTGCGCTCCGTGAACATGGGGGGCTGGGGCGACCACCGAACCGTGCAGGTCGTGGCTGTGGTCATGATGATGGTGATAAATGGCCAGGCTCGGTGCGGTCTGGCCGAACAGTTCGACGAATGCCGGGTCACCGCTGACCTGCTCGGGATGACCGGAGCAGCACACATGGCGGTTCAGGCACACCACCTGGTCGGTCGCACTCATGACCAGGTGCAGGTCGTGGGAAACCATCAACACGCCGCAACCCAGGCGGTCACGCAGTCGGGTGATGAGGTTGTACAGCTCGGTCTGCCCTACCACGTCAACGCCTTGGACCGGCTCGTCCAGCACCAGCAACTGCGGCTCTCGCAGCAGTGCACGGGCCAGCAGCACGCGTTGCATTTCACCCCCGGACACCGTTTGGATCGGGCTGTCGATCACGTGCTCGGCGCCGACCTGCTGAAGCGCTGACAAGGCCGCCACGCGATCCACGCCGGGCACCAGGCGTAGAAAGCGCAGCACTGACAACGGCAGCGTGGCGTCGACCTGGATTTTCTGCGGCATGTAGCCAATGCGCAGCCGGGGTTTGCGCCATACCGAGCCACGGTGTGGCTTTAGCAGCCCCAGCACGGCGCGGACCAACGTGGTCTTGCCCGCCCCATTGGGCCCAATCAGGGTGACGATCTGGCCCGGCGCGACTGCCAGGTCAATGCTGTCGAGCACGGCCTCGCCGCCATAGGTGACGCCGACCTGCTCCAGGCGGATCAGCGCGTCGCTCATGCCGCGTCCTTGCAGTTGCTGCACACGCCCACGACTTCGACGGTCTGGTTCTCGACCGTGAAACCCACGTGCCTGGCGCTGCCGACGATGGCATCGCTGATACTCGCCTGCTCCAGCTCAATGGCGATATGGCACAATCGGCAAATCAGAAACTGCCCCTGGTGCGAATGCTCGGGGTGGCTACAACCGATGAAGGCGTTCAGCGAGGCGATGCGGTGCACGAGGCCGTTTTCCAGAAGGAAGTCCAGCGCGCGGTACACCGTGGGCGGCGCCGCGCGACGACCATCCTGTTCGCTGAGCACCGCCAGGATGTCGTAGGCGCCCAGCGGTTTGTGGCTCTGCCACACCAGCTCCAGTACCCGGCGACGCAGCGCCGTCAGGCGCAGCCCCTGACGGGCGCACAAGGCGTCGGCTTCGGCCAGGGCGCTGTGCACGCAATGGGAATGGTCATGGGGACGGTTGGCCAGCGGCGTAATGGACATGGGCAGCGACGATTCTGGATGGAGACGTTATTATGTTACCTGTTTCTGACGATTCGAGTACCTACCGTGGCCCGATTCCTTACCCTGTTTGTCGCTTTCATCGCATTTTCCGCCCACGCCGACGTGCGTGTGCTGACCAGCATCAAGCCACTGCAACAGATCGCCGCTGCTGTGCAGGACGGTGTCGGCAGCCCTGAAGTGCTGTTGCCGCCAGGCGCCTCGCCTCACCATTACGCATTGCGTCCCTCGGACGTGCGCAGGGTCGCGGATGCGGATTTGCTGTACTGGATCGGCCCGGACATGGAAGGCTTCCTGCCAAGGGTGCTGGGTAACCGCAGCAAGCCGACCGTCGCGGTACAGTCGCTGCCGGGCATGAAGCTGCGTCACTTCGGTGAAGACAGCCATTCCCATGACGAAGACCATGACGACCATGACCATGACCACCGCCCGGGCAGCCTCGATGCGCACTTGTGGTTGTCTTCGGTGAACGCCCGGGTGATCGCTGGAAAGATGGCCGCCGATCTCGCCAGCGCGGACCCTGCCAATGCCGACCGCTACAAGCGTAACCTGGCGGCGTTCACCCAACGCCTGGACGCGCTCGACGCCCGTATCAAGGCAAGGGTAGCGGGCGTGGCCGGCAAGCCGTACTTCGTGTTCCACGAGGCCTTCGATTATTTCGAAGCTGAATATGGACTCAAGCACACCGGCGTGTTCAGTGTGGCCTCCGAAGTGCAGCCCGGCGCTCAACACGTGTCCGCCATGCGCAAGCGGCTGCAGGAAGTGGGCAAGACGTGCGTCTTCAGCGAGCCACCCTTGCGCCCTCGGCTGGCCGAAACCCTGACAGCCGGTTTGCCGGTGCGCCTGGCCGAGCTCGATGCGCTTGGCGGCACCGATCCGGTAAATGCGCAAGGTTACGAGCGCTTGCTCGACCAGCTAGGAAGCGACCTGGCGAGCTGCCTGGAGCAGTTGTAATGGTATGAGGTGGCGGCATTGCCTGGGTTGAGCGCCGCCTGGGCAGCGCCCGATTCCCAAGGGCAGGCCCAGGGCCTGCCGACAGGGTTCGGGTCAGAGGGCGAACGGCAGTTTCACGGCCACCTGCTGGCGCTGCGCCAGGCGTACTTCGAATTCGCTTGGGTCGTGGATCATCACGTCCATGCCGGCGAAGGACTCTGCCGCGATCAGGCGAGACAGCCAGAACCGTACGCAGGCAACGCGCAACATCTGCGGCCAGAGTTCAGCTTCGGCTGCTGTGAATGGCCGCAATGCGGCGTAGGCGGCAAGCAAAGCCTGGGCGCGGGGTACATCGATGCCGGCCTGTGCATCCAGGCACCAGTCGTTCAGGGTAATGGCAATGTCGTACAGCATCGGCCCCGAGCAGGCATTGTAGAAGTCGATGACCCCAGACAGATGGGTGCCTTCGAACATCACGTTGTCGCGGAACAGGTCGGCATGCAGGTTGGCCCGGGGCAATGCCAGGATCTGCGCCTGGTGGGCGGCGATTTCATCCAGCGCCGGTTGCAGCAAGCTGGCTTGGTCGGCGTTCAGGCGCGGCAGCAGTTCGGCCCCGGCGGCTAGCATCCACTCAAGGCCTCGGTCCGTGCGGCGCTCGATGATGTGTTCGCGGGTGGCCAAGTGAATGTGTGCCAGCAGTTCACCGACCTGGGCACAATGCTGGGCATTGGGCGCCTTGATATGTTTGCCCGAGAGCCTGGGTTGCAGCAGCGCCGGCTTGCCGCACAGCTCGCGCAGGCCATGGCCGTCACGGTCACGAATGGCGTAGGGCACTGGCATCTGGGCCGTATGCAGGGTATCGAGCAACTCGATGAAGAACGGCATGTCCTCGCTGGGCCCACGCTCGATCAGCGTCAGCACGAACTCCCCCTGTTCGAGGCTGACGAAGAAATTGCTGTTCTCGGTGCCGGCGGCGATACCCTGGAAATCGAGCAGACGACCCAGCTCGTAAGGTGCCAGAAAGGTTTCCAGCTCAGGCCGGGTCACGGGGGTGAAGACTGACATGATGAAAGATTGCCCATGCAGGCACTTCTGGCCGAAGTGCCGGGTTGATGTGAACGGTGCGCGTCAGATTACCACTCGAAGATCTTCCAGGACGGAATCAGCATGTCCGGCTGGTCGGATCGAATGAAATTGCCATCGGAGCCATCGGCGCGTACCAGAAAGTAAGGCTTGCCATGTTTGGGCGTGATCTTGATCGCATACAGGAAGCCGTTTTGGCGATATTCCTGGATGGTCTTGTCGCCTTCCGTGCGAATGGTCACCTCGGGATCGGCCGAGGGCGCGTCATCCGCCGCCAAGGTGACGACGGGCAGACCTGCCATCAGGCAGAGCAGTAACAGGCGATTGAGTGTACGCATGATAACCTAGTCCCTCTGTCGTCAATGATTCTGGCTATTCTAGCGCCGGACCCGTCGAAAAGGTTGATTCTGCTCATGAGCCAAGCGCCCCTCGTCCTCGTGGACGGTTCCTCCTACCTTTATCGCGCCTTCCATGCCCTGCCCCCGCTGACCACGTCCAAGGGCATGCCGACCGGTGCGGTGAAGGGTGTGCTCAACATGCTCAAGAGCCTGCGCAGGCAGTACCCGGACAGCTTGTTCGCCGTGGTGTTCGATGCCAAGGGCGGCACGTTCCGCGACACCCTGTTCGCCGACTACAAGGCCAACCGCCCCAGCATGCCGGACGATCTGCGGGTGCAGATCGAGCCGCTGCATGCCAGCGTCAAGGCCATGGGCTACCCACTGTTGTGCGTCGAAGGCGTCGAGGCTGACGATGTCATCGGTACCTTGGCCCGTAGCAGCGCAGCGCTGAACCGCCCGGTCATCATTTCTACCGGCGACAAGGACATGGCGCAGTTGGTCGACGGGCACATTACCCTGGTCAATACCATGACCGGTAGCGTGCTGGACGTGGCTGGCGTGCACGAGAAATTCGGGGTCGGCCCCGAGCACATCATCGACTTCCTGGCGCTGATGGGCGACAAGGTCGATAACATCCCAGGTGTGCCAGGTGTGGGCGAAAAGACCGCCGTCGGGCTGTTGACCGGGATCGGCGGGGGGCTCAGCGACCTGTACGCGAACCTGGACAAGGTGCCTGCGCTGCCTATCCGTGGCGCCAAGAGCCTGCCCGCCAAGCTTGAAGAGCACCGGGATGCGGCTTTCATGTCCTACGAGCTGGCTACCATCAAGATCGACGTGCCGCTGGACATCGAAGTCGATGCACTGGTGTGCGGCGAACCGGACCGCGAGGCGCTGCTGGCGCTGTACACCGAAATGGAGTTCAAGAGCTGGATTGCCGACCTGCAGCGCGATGCGGCTCGGGAAGGGGATCAGCTGCCCCCGGTGGAGGCCCCGGCGGCCATGGTCGAGGCCCGCTATGAAACCATCCTTGACCAAGACCGCTTCGACGCCTGGCTCGAGAAGCTGCGCCAGGCACCGCTGTTCGCGTTCGATACCGAAACCACCGGCCTTGATGCCCAGCGCGCCCAGCTGGTAGGGATTTCCTTTGCCGTCGAGCCCCATGAAGCGGCCTACGTCCCTTTGATGCACGACTACGAAGGCGCCCCTGTCCAGTTGGATCGTGAGGCCGTCCTGCTTGCGCTCAAGCCCCTGCTGGAGGATCCGGCAAAAGCCAAGGTGGGCCAGAACGCCAAGTACGACATCAACATCCTTGCCAATGGTTCTCCCGCGATCCAGGTGCGGGGTGTGGCCTATGACACCATGCTCGAATCGTACGTCTTCAACTCGACGGGCACGCGGCACGACATGGACAGCCTGGCGCAAAAGTACCTTGGGCACACCACTATCGCCTTTGAGGACATTGCGGGCAAAGGTGCCAAGCAGCTGACCTTCAACCAGATTCATCTGGACAAGGCCGGCCCTTACGCGGCCGAAGATGCCGACATCACCCTGCGCCTGCACCAGGCGTTGCAGGCGCACATGGCCAAGACGCCCAGTGTGCAGCCGGTGCTCATGGACATCGAAATGCCGCTAGTGCCGGTGCTGGCCAAGATCGAGCGCCAGGGCGCGTTGGTCGATGCGGCGCTGTTGCACGTCCAGAGCGGCGAGCTGGGTGTGAAGATGGCCGAGCTGGAGCAGCGGGCCTTCGAACTGGCGGGGGAGGAATTCAACCTGGGTTCGCCCAAGCAGCTGGGCGCGATCCTGTACGACAAGCTGGGCATGCCGGTGATCAGCAAGACGGCCAAGGGACAGCCATCGACGGCAGAAGCCGTGCTGGACGAGCTGGCCGAACAAGGGTATCCACTGCCTGAAGTGCTGATGCAGTACCGCAGCCTGAGCAAGCTCAAGAGCACCTACACCGACAAGCTGCCAGGGCAGATCAACCCGCGCACGGGTCGAATCCACACGTCGTACCAGCAGGCAGTGGCGGCCACGGGCCGTCTTTCGTCCAGTGACCCGAACCTGCAGAACATTCCGATCCGCACGGCCGAAGGCCGGCGAATCCGCCAGGCCTTCATCGCAAGCCCTGGCTACAAGCTGCTGGCCGCCGACTACTCCCAGATCGAGCTGCGCATCATGGCGCACCTGGCCAAGGACGAAGGCTTGCTGCACGCCTTCCAGAACGATCTGGACGTGCACCGTGCGACGGCAGCGGAAGTATTCGGCGTCGCGCTCGAACAGGTTACCCATGACCAGCGGCGCAGCGCCAAGGCGATCAACTTCGGGCTGATCTACGGCATGAGCGCTTTTGGCCTGGCCAAGCAGATCGGGGTGGACCGCAAGCAGTCCCAGGACTACATCGATCGTTACTTCACCCGCTATCCAGGGGTGCTGGCCTACATGGAACGTACCCGTGCCCAGGCCGCAGAACAGGGGTTCGTGGAAACCTTGTTCGGTCGCAGGCTCTACCTGCCTGATATCAACGCCAAGAACCCAGCCTTGCGCCGGGGAGCCGAGCGCACGGCGATCAACGCGCCGATGCAAGGCACGGCCGCCGATATCATCAAGCGCGCCATGGTCAATGTGGACAACTGGCTGACCGAAAGCGCACTGGATGCGCGGGTGATCCTGCAGGTGCACGACGAACTTGTTCTCGAGGTGCGCGAAGACCTCGTGGACCTGGTGAAAGATGAAATCCGAAAGCATATGAGCCAGGCGGCGCAACTGGACGTGCCGCTGCTGGTCGAGGCCGGTGTAGGCGCGAACTGGGACGAAGCCCACTGATTGCACGGGGCACAGGGGCGTTGTGTGGCGATTTTTCGTTACAGGCGCCCCGGCCTGTGTCCAGCTGTTTCATGAAACTGTGGCAAATAGTTCCAGGCCCCAGGAACTAAAGCAGTGAACTGCAACTCAGAGTACCTGAATGGCTGGTGAAGCCGTTCGATGCTCCTATGTTGTGTTAAGTGTTGGCAGATATCCGGACCCCGCCCTAGCGGTCCGGGCTTGGACCCCGAACTTCCCCCTCCCCATACGAAGTCCGGGGTTTTTTTTGCCTGAAATTTGCCTAACGCGGGCCTTCGCCCTCAGGCGGCAGGCTTGTCTTCGAGCGCCATCCAGTCGGCCAGCACGCGGTAGGCGTCTTCAAGGCCCAGGCGCTTGGGGGCCGAGAACAGTTGGATGGTCACGCCTTCGCCCCAGCCTTTCCTGATCTCCAATTGCACCTTGAGCAAGGTGTTCTTGGCGGCGCCGTGGGTGAGCTTGTCGGCCTTGGTCAGCAGGATGTGCATGGGCATGCCGCTGGCCTTGGCCCAATCGAGCATCATTTTGTCGAAGTCCGTCATCGGGTGGCGGACATCCATCATCAAGATCACGCCACGCAGGCATTCGCGGCTGCCCAGGTAAGCTTCCAGGTGGCGCTGCCAGTGCTGCTTGAGGGGGATGGGCACCTTGGCGTAGCCGTAGCCTGGCAGGTCGACCAGACGGCGTTCGTCATCCAGGCTGAAGAAGTTCAGCAACTGGGTACGGCCGGGTGTTTTCGAGGTACGGGCCAGGCTGGCATGGGTCAGCGTGTTCAGTGCGCTGGATTTGCCGGCGTTGGAGCGGCCGGCGAAGGCCACCTCGTAACCCTGGTCGTCCGGGCATTGTTCGACCTTGGCAGCGCTGAGGGCGAATTTGGCTTTCTGGCACAGGCCGAGGATGGGGTTCTTGACTTGCATGGGATATCCGATGTGGTGATGCCAGCCCCCTGTCGAGCGGAGCCTGGCAAGCGGTGTCGTTTCCGTTTGGGTGGCGGAAGTATATAATGCCCCAGTTTTTGTGTGCTCATTCTCCCGGCTTTGGGGGACGAGCATGGGGTGTCGAACATGAGCTTGCGCATTAGAACGCAGCGCGGCCCCCAACCCTGAACGTCATGGCGCAATACGCAATGGCCGCTTGCTGTCGGTCTGTTCCTGCCGGTTTTCAGCGCACAGGCTACACAGGATTCCGAGGTGTTGTACAACCGCGTGTGTGCGGGGGGTACAGCGAACGCCTGCTCCATGAGCCCAGACGGGCGATCGGGCAACCCGAATCCTGATCTGGCGCAATGCATGAATAGCTCGGCACGGCACAATGCTCAGGGTTTCAAGGCTATGCCGCCGCGTGGATTGTGCATGGACTGCAGTGCCGAGGACTACCGTCTGGTCATCCTTTGGATGAATGGCAGTCCCGATACATAACATTTCACCCCTAGCCGTGTTGGATTAGCTGATGAACAAACTAGTCGTGAGTCTGCTGTTGAGCCTGGGTGTCGCAGGTGCGGCCACTGCTGCGCAGCCCGTCAAAGGCGATGCCGCCGCAGGTCAGGCCAAGACGGCCGTCTGCGGGGCCTGCCACAACCCAGATGGCAATAGCCTGGCACCGAACTTCCCCAAGCTGGCAGGTCAAGGCCAGCGCTACCTCGAAAAACAAATGCACGACATCAAGTCCGGCAAACGCGTCGTGCTGGAGATGACCGGCATGCTGGCCGGCTTCAACGACCAGGACCTGGCCGACATCGCGGCGTATTTCGCCAGCCAGAAAGGCAGCGTGGGTGCAGCCGACCCTGCGCTGGTCGAGCGTGGGCGTGCGCTGTTCAACGGTGGCGACCTGGACAAGGGCATGCCGGCCTGCACGGGCTGCCACTCGCCTGACGGGGCAGGTATCGCACTGGCCGGGTTCCCTCACCTGAGTGGGCAGCATGCCCAGTACGTGAGCAAGCAGCTCACCGACTTCCGTGAAGGCAACCGCACGAATGATGGGGATGCCATGACCATGCGCACCATCGCCGGGAAGCTCAGTAACCATGACATCGAGGCCTTGGCCAGCTACATCCAGGGCCTGCATTAATGCCGAGTTAATGTTGCAAGCCAAAGATGAAAGGGCGGCGCGGCTGCCCTTTTTTTCGCCCGCAGCCGTTACACTACAGAACTAGAGCCCTCCCCGGCCTGTCTCAATCCAGGTCGTGCCGTGGCGACCCATGACTGCTCAGGAGTAAAGCATGCGTAAACTGATTCTCAGCGCTGCGCTGGTCGCTGCCAGCGTACTTGGTATGACTTCCGTCCAGGCCGCAGAGCCTGTAGCCGGCAAGGAATATGTCGAGCTGAGCAACCCGGTTCCGGTTTCCGTGCCTGGCAAGATCGAAGTGGTCGAGTTGTTCTGGTATGGCTGCCCGCATTGCTATCACTTCGAGCCTGTCATCAACCCTTGGGTCGACAAGCTGCCCAAGGACGTCAACTTCAAGCGTGTGCCGGCCATGTTCGGTGGCCCTTGGGATGCCCATGGCCAGATGTTCCTGACTCTGGAAGCGATGGGCGTCGAGCACAAGGTGCACGCGGCGGTATTCGACGCCATCCAGAACCAGCACAAGCGCCTGACAGACCCAGAAGACATGGCCGCTTTCCTGGCAACGCAGGGGGTGGACAAGGACAAGTTCCTGGCCACCTACAACTCCTTCGCCATCAAGGGACAGGTCAAACAGGCGAAAGAACTGGCCAAGAAATATGAAATCACCGGCGTTCCCAGCATGGTGATTAACGGTAAGTATCGCTTCGACCTGGGCACCGCTGGTGGGCCAGAGGGCGTCCTCAATGTGGCCGACCAGTTGATCGACAAGGAGCGCGCTGCCAAGTAGGCAGCGCACCCATGCCTCGCCTACGGGCCACGCGCGGCGTTGCCCTGCCCCAGCCGCAGGTCAACGAGCATCACCTGCAAGCCCCCGGTTTGCCGGAAGATGGTCGTCTGCGGCTGCTTAGCTTCAATATCCAGGTAGGCATCAGTACCGAGCGTTATCGGCATTACCTGACGCGCAGCTGGCAGCACCTGTTGCCGCACACTGGCCGAGCCAGCAACTTGCAGAAAATCGGTAAGTTGCTTGGGGACTTCGACCTGGTGGCCCTGCAAGAGGCGGATGGGGGCAGCATGCGCTCGGGCTATGTCAACCAGGTCGAGCATCTGGCCCAACTGGGTGCCTTCCCCTACTGGTACCAACAGCTCAATCGCAACCTTGGGCGCTTCGCCCAGCACAGCAATGGCGTACTGAGCCGTCTGAAGCCTCATCAGCTCGAAGATCACCCACTGCCTGGCCCAGCAGGGCGCGGGGCTATCCTGGTGCGCTTCGGCGAGGGTGAGGACGCGCTGATCGTGGTCATGATGCACCTGGCATTGGGCGCCAAGACCCGCGCACTGCAGCTGGCCTACATCCGCGAACTGATCGGCGGGTACCGCCATCAGGTGTTGATGGGGGACATGAACACCCATGCCACCGACCTGCTCGAGCACTCACCCTTGCGCGACCTTGGCCTGATCGCGCCCCAGGTGGAGGCCACCTTCCCCAGTTGGCGACCACAGCGCTGCCTGGACCACATCCTGCTCAGCCCGAGCCTTACCCTGGAAAGGGTCGAGGTGCTGGCCCAGCCGATTTCCGATCATCTTCCCGTGGCCGTCGAGATCCGATTGCCTGATGCATTGACTGTGGATACGCTGCCGGCCTTGAGCTGAATCAACTGACGCCTCGCTTGCCCTCAAGTGTCCCGGGCGCGCGCCGACAGTGTGTATCAGACAGCCCCAGTTGTATCACCCGTGCGGACACAGGCATGACCGAAGAAGCCGAGCGCTGGAAAGAAAAATACCTGATAAGCATTGAGCAACAGGAGAAGCTCGAACGTCGCTGGGAAGCGCGCCTGGACTTGCTGCGTCGAGGCCTGGTTCGCAGTACGTTGGCCGCCGAGGGCAGCGACAAGGTCGTCGACCAGTGCATGAAGGAAATGCGCGAGGTGATTCGCAGTGACAACATGGATGCCGGGCTTGCCGGCCTGATCCCGCGTCTTGAAAAAGCCGTACTGGAGTCTGAACAGCGCCGCGAAACCCGCATGCACCAAGTGGGCGATGCGCTGACGGCGCTGGTCGATCAGTTGCAAGGCCTGCCGTTGAGCAGCGATGTCTCAAGGCCCTTGAAGAAGCTTGCCAAGCGGCTGGAGGCCGGCGTTACCCAGTCTCGTGATCTGCCGCCACTGCTGGGGGAACTCAGTGGTCTGCAAGGGCGTGCGTTGGCCGCGCTGGACAGGCCCGAAGGCGGATCGCGGGGCGGCTTTCTGCAGCGATTGTTCAAAGGCCGCGATGAACCGGCGCCTGTCGAGGCCGCCAGCGAGCAGGTGACGGGCTCCGCCCCTGTTGCCGCGCAACCCCTGGTACAGGAAGCCTCTCTTCTGCCTCAATACGATGGGCACGAAGACAACGATGCGTCCCCGTCGCTGGTCGTGTCTGAACACGTGCCGGGTGTCGAGCCGCCACCCATTCCCCCGGCACCTCCCATGGCCATGGATACGCCATTGCGAACTGGAGCGGATGATGGCCCGACCCCTCTGGCTGATGTGCCGCTGGCTGATCAAGACGCCTATGCGCTGCCCTACGCAGTCGAGCCGCCCTACAGTCAGGTTGCCGCCCATATCGAGCAGACGCTGCTCGGTTTATTGGATGACCTGAGCCTGCCAGATCGCCACAAGGCCCAGGCGCAGGCGATGCGCGAACGGGTGGCGCGCGGTATGAACTGGTACGAGTTGATTCCTGTACTGGATGATCTTGCCGTGTTGCTGCTGGCGATCAACGACAGTGGCCAGCATGAGTTCGAAACCTATCTGCAATTGCTCAATGAACGGCTCGAAGGTTTCCACGGCCACTTGCAGGCCGCCAGTGCCGGTCACGCCGACAACAGCAGCGCAGCACGCCAGCTGGACACCCAATTGCGTGAACAGGTGGACGGGCTGCAAACCGACATGCAGGGCGCCGCAGACGTATCGAGCTTGAAGCACCTGCTCGAAAGCCGGCTCGAGGGCTTGCTGATGACAATGGACCAGCACCAGCACGAGCGCGACCGCCGCGAGCAGGCGCTGGCTGGGCGCCTGCAGGGCCTGTCCGAGCGCGTGGCCAGCATGGAGCAGGAAGCGTTGGGTTATCGTGAGCACCTGGAGGAGCAGCGGCAAAAGGCATTGCTCGACCCACTGACCGGCCTGCCCAATCGTGCGGCCTGGAGCGAGCAGGTAGAGCGCGAAATGCAGCGCTGGCAGGAAAACGGCGGCGACCTGGCCATGGCGATTCTGGACCTGGATCATTTCAAGCAGATCAACGATGGCTACGGGCATCTGGCCGGCGACAAGGTATTGAAGATCGTGGCCGATCAGTTGCGCAAACGGCTGCGGGGCCAGGATTTCATTGCCCGCTTCGGGGGCGAGGAGTTCGTGTTGCTGCTGCCCGACACCTCGCCGGCAGACGCATTGCAGGTCGTCGAAACAATGCGCCTTGCCGTAGAGGCCTGCCCGTTTCACTTCAAGGGAGAACGGGTGGTAGTGTCCACGTCCATTGGCCTGAGCGCCTTCAGGCCAGGCGAGGTGGCCGATCAGGTGCTCAAGCGTGCCGACGCAGCGCTTTACCGTGCCAAGCAACGGGGGCGCAATTGCGTGGAGCAGCACTGACCGGGGCCTGGCAAGGGCGAGCGCAGATGCGGGGAGACCGTTATACTGTAGCGCTCATTCGCTGAGGCCACTGCCGTGCTTTCCACGCTGAAAAAAACACTGATCACCTTACTGCTGCTGACTGTCGCCGGTTGTTCGACGGGCTTGCGCATTGACCGCAGCCACCCGTCAGCCAACCACGACAACCGCATTCAGTTCGTGGTGCTGCACTATACCAATGCTTCGCTGGAGCGCTCGTTGGCGTTGCTGACCCACGGCGAGGTCAGCAGCCACTACCTGATCGGCGATGGCCCCGCCACTGTCTACCAGTTGGTGGATGAAAGCAGGCGAGCCTGGCACGCTGGCGATAGCCAGTGGCAGGGCAGAACCTGGTTGAACTCATCGTCCATCGGCATCGAGATCGTCAATGCTGGCTTTACCGATACGCCTGCCGGGCGGGTATGGCACCCCTACAGCGAAGCGCAGATCCAGTCGCTGATCGCGCTGCTCAAGGACATCGTCAAGCGTAACGGCATCGAGCCACGGCACATCATTGGCCACAGCGACATCGCGCCACTGCGCAAGCAGGACCCCGGCCCGCTGTTCCCGTGGAAACGCCTGGCCGACGCCGGCCTGGGCGTTTGGCCTGACGCCTCTGCCGTGGCTCGCCAGCAGGCCTATTTTGAGGTCAATCCCCCTACGATTGGGTGGTACCAGCAGGCCCTCGCCCGGTTTGGCTATGCCGTCGAGCAGACGGGCGTGCCCGATGTCCAGACACGGCACGTGATCGCGGCGTTCCAGATGCGCTTCCGGCCTCAACGCTTCGACGGCCAGCCCGATGCGCAGACGGCCGCCATGCTCGAGGTGCTCAACCGCATGCCGTAAAGCGTTGACGGCTGGCAGTTTGGTCCTCGCCCAAGCGAAGCGCTAAACGGCAAAGGTAATTGTCCATTGAGTTGCTATACCTTGGTAATCAACTGGATGCCTTCGATGCCTGATCGCCTGACGGCCTTGCGCCAATTTTTCTACCGTCCCTGGATGCTTGCCGCTTTGGCGGCAATCGCCAGTGCCGCCTTGTTGCTGACCGCCAGCATCGCCATTGCGTTGCAGCAGATGAAACAAAGTGAAAGCGAACAGATGAATGCTCAGGGCGAGCGTTTTCTGGAGCGACTCGAGCAGGTGTTCGGGCAGTTGCGCGAAGGCGTGGACTTGTTGGAGACGCAGCCTTTGCGTGGCTGCGGCCCCGCCATGCTGACGGCCTTGCAGCAGATCGGGTTGAGTTCACGGTTCATCTACGAGGCGGCCTATGTCGACGGTGATGTCGCGTGTTCGAACCGAGGTGACGAGCGGGCTTTCGTGCCGCTGCGCCCGCCAGACATCAAGGGGCCGGTCTACAGCTATTGGCTCAATACCACCACCGAGCCCGACGAAAACCTTGCCGCGCTGATGCTGGGGCGTGGCCGGTTTCTGGTGTCAACCTCCCGCGGGCACCTGACCGATGTGGTGGATTTGCCCCCGGGCGGCAGCTTGTTGGTCGTGCTGGATAACGGTGCCCGGGCGATCCCGGTGCTGGGCCCGCCCCAAGTGTGGCCACCGCCTTCTGTGTGGTCGACCAGCCACAAAACGCTGCTGGAGTTCAGCGACCGTCTGATCTATCGCATGCCCACCAAGTCTCCTGATTACCAGTTGGTTCTGATCGCACCACGCGCAAGTCTCCCCCTGCGCATGAATGGCGCCCTGTGGCTGCTGTTTCCAGGCAGCGTACTGGGTGCTTGTTGCATCGGCTGGCTGGTCTTGCAGTTGGCGCAACAGCGACGCTCCATGAGCTCGGAGCTGCAGCAGGCGCTGAGTCGTGGCCAGTTGCAAGTGCTTTACCAGCCGATTTTCGAGCTCGACAGCAGGCGCTGTGTGGGTGCCGAGGCATTGGTGCGTTGGCGTCGGCCCGATGGCACCTTGACCAGCCCTGAGCTGTTCATCCCGCTGGCCGAAAATACCGGGCAGATCCGTGAGATCACCGACTTCGTCCTGCGACGCGTCCTCGAACAACTCGGCCCGCTGTTGCGCTCACGGCCCATGCTGTACATCTCGGTGAACCTGGCGGCGTGCGACGTGATGGTTCCGCGTGTTGGGGAAGTGGCGGCGCGCTTGCTGGCGCTGCACCGGGTGGCCCCTAGGCAGATCGCCTTCGAGGTGACCGAGCGCGGCCTGATCGATGTGGTGGTGGCGCGCGAAAACCTGCAAGCACTGCGCGCCCAGGGCCATCAGGTGCTGATCGACGATTTCGGTACGGGCTACTGCAGCCTGGCCTATCTCCAGACCTTGCCCGTGGATTGCCTGAAAATCGACAAGGCATTCATCGATGCGCTGGGCCACGATGCCGCCAGCAGCGGCGTGGCACCGCATATCATCCGCATGGCCCACGACCTGCATCTGCGGGTGATCGCCGAAGGTATCGAGCGTGAAGACCAGGCACTGCTGCTGCTTGGGGAGGGCGTGAAGTACGGCCAGGGCTGGCTGTTCGCCAAGGCCCTGACGGCCCGTCAGTTCGCCGAGCTGGTCAGGCGGGATAAATTGCCACGGGGTAGACAGGCCTGACGCGCCTTGCGAGCATCAGACCGGCAGCGCCAGGTAGAACTGGGTACCTTCACCCGGTCGCGAGAAGACGCCCATGCGCCCACCGTGCAACTGCACGATTTCCTTGCACAAGGCCAGTCCCAGGCCGGCTCCACCTTTCTTGCGCCCTACTTGCACGAACGGCTCGAAGATACGGGCCTGCTGGCCATAGGCGATACCCTCGCCCGTGTCCTCGACACTGATGATCACGCGTTCGGCATGGCGCCGCGCATGCAGGCGGATGCGCCCGCCCTGTGGGGTATGCCTGACCGCGTTGTGCAGCAGGTTGTCCAACACACGGTCGAGCTGGGCAACGTCAGCCTGAATGCGTGGCAATGGCGGTTCCAGGGCCAGGACCAGTTCGATCTGCTTCTGGCCCGCCTGGTCGGCGAAGCGTAATTGCGCCCGCTCCAGCAGTTCATCTACGGCGCAGGGCGCCAGGTCGAGCTTTTGCAGGCCGCTTTGATAGCGGCTGAAGTTGAGCAGGTCATTGATCAACTGGGTCAGGCGCTGCATTTCTTCGCCGATGGTTTCCAGCAGATCGTACTCACGCGCTTCTTCGGGAAACTTGACCCGTTCGCGCAGCAGGCCGAACGCCATGTGCATACCGGTGACGGGCGTGCGCAGCTCGTGGGAGGCGCGGAGCACGAACTCGCTGCGCACCCGCTCGAAGGCACGCTGTTCTGTCACGTCGTGAAGCACCATCACAGCGCCCAGGATCGGGCCCTGGGGATGGCTGACGGGCGTCAGGCTATAGGTCAGCAGACGCGTTTCCTCGTCAACATCGATGTGAAGGTCGTCCGGTTGCCGGTCCAGACTGCCGCCGCGCAGCACCTGGCACAGCTGCTGTTCCAGCTCAGGTCGTTCCAGGGCTTCGGCCAGGCTGCTGCCAACACGGCTGTCGTTCCAGCCCAGTTGGCGTTGAGCAACCGGGTTCAAGTGCTCAAGCAAGCCCTGTCGATCGATGATCAGCAGGCCATCATCGATACTGTCGAGCACGGCTTGCAGCCGCTGCTGCCCGGCGAGCAATTCGTCGACATTGGTGGCCTGGTGCTTGCGCAGGGCGTCGGCCATGATCCCGAAGCGACGCGTGAGCTGGTTCAGCTCGCTGGCTTGAGTGATCGGGAGCGTGACATCGAAATTGCCCTTGCCGAGCTGATCGGCTGCCTTGGCCAGGGCCTCGATGGGCTGCCCGAATCGGCGGGCAATGTTGTGGGCAGTGATAAAGCCCAGAACCAGGACCACCAGGCCCATCAGGCCCAGCACGCCGCCGACCAGCAAGGCGCGGGCACGGCTTTGTTCTTCGCTGCGAGCGATGTTGGCCAGCGCTTGTTTGTGGGAATCGATCAGGTCGGTGCGCACTTGATTGAATGCGGCGCCCAGTGGCTGGTCCACGGCCAGGCTGCGCGAAGGCGCCGGGGTTGCGTGGTAAGCCTCGAGAAATGCCTGGTAGTGGTCGCGGGCTTCGCTGAAACCAGGCCGCTGGCCACCGTCGGCCAGGCTTTGGTCGAGCAGGCGTTGGAAATTGTCTTGCAGTGCTTGCAACTGATCGGGAGCCGTGTCCGTATCCAGCAGCAGGATGAGTTGCTCACCGAGGTTCTGGCGTAGCTTCAACCCCACGTCCAGCGAGTGATTGGTGTCGCGAACCAGCGCCTGCTGGGCCGAAGCCATTTGCAGGACGCTTACCAAGCCAAGCAGCAGCCCCAGCAGGGCGACCGTGACCAGCGCCGAGATGCTGAGAAAGAGCCGCGTGCGCAGCTTCATGGTCGGCCACTTCACAGGTTGTACTGCTTACGCTTGCGATACAGGGTCGACGCGTCGATCCCGAGAGTCTTGGCGGCCTGGTCAAGCGTGTCGCTGGCAGCCAGCACGGCGCCGATATGCGCGCGCTCCAGCTCATCCAGGCTCAAGGCGGCCCCTACACGCGGCGCGTTGCTTGCCGGTTGCTCGCCCATGCCCAGATGGCTGATCTCGACCTTTTCCTGGGGACAGATGATGCTGGCCCGCTCGATCACGTTACGCAATTCGCGAATGTTGCCCGGCCAGCGGTAATTGAGCAGCGCTGCGCGTGCCTCGTCGCTGAAGCCGCGGGCTGGCCTTGAGTATTCCTTGACGAAGCGGGCCAGGAAGCGGTCGGCGAGCGTGAGAATGTCTTCACTGCGCTCGCGCAGGGGCGGCAGGTGCAAGGTGATGACGTTCAGGCGGTAGAGCAGGTCTTCGCGGAAACGGCCCTCGCGCACCATTTCCTCCAGGTTGAGGTTGGTGGCTGCGAGGATGCGCACATCGGCCCGGCGGGTGACGGGGTCGCCGACACGCTCATATTCCTTGTCCTGGATGAAGCGCAGCAACTTGGGTTGCAGGGTCAGGGGGAAGTCACCAATTTCATCGAGGAACAACGTACCACCGTCCGCCTGGTTGACGCGGCCAAGGGTGCTCTCGCTGGCGCCGGTAAAGGCGCCTCGCGTGTGGCCGAACAGTTCGCTTTCCATCAGCTCGGCATTGAGCGACGGGCAGTTGATGGTCACGCAGGCCTTGCGCGCACGCTTGCTCCAGCCGTGGATGGCGCGGGCCAGCTCGCCTTTACCGGTCCCGGACTCGCCCAGGATCAGGATGTTGGCATCTGTGGTTGCTACCTGGCGGGCTGTTTCCAGTACGACCATCATGGCCGGGCTGTGGGAGTCCAGGCCATCCTTGGGCTTGCGCACTTCGCCTTCCAGGGCTTCCAGGCGGGCGGAAAGCTGGCGTACTTCCAGTTGCTTGGCTGTGGCCAAGCGCAACTGGTCAGGACTGCAAGGCTTGACCAGGTAGTCGGCGGCACCGGCTTGAATGGCATCGACCGCCGTGTCGATAGCGGAGTGGGCGGTCACGATGACCACGCGCATCCATGGCGCCTGAACACGCATCTGGGCCAGCACGTCCAGGCCATTGTCCTCGCCAAGGCGCAGGTCGAGGAAGCACAGGTCGAACACTTGGCGTTGCAGCAGGCTCTCCGCCTGGGTGGCGCTGTTGGCGGTCGCCACGCTGTAGCCCTCGTCTTCCAGGCAGTAGCGGAAGGTGCGCAGGATCGCGGACTCGTCATCCACCAGCAGAATGCGGCCTTGCTTGTCCTGGGCTGATTCCATGTACCTGCGCTCCTTTGGGAAATATCTTTATTTAGTGTGGGAAAAATCGGGCAAGTTGCATGGTCAATTCTGAAGGATTCTGCCCTTTGCACGCCAGCGGGTCGACCAAGAAGCTCAAAGGCACCCGTGGGGCCGGCGATTTGCTTAGAGAGGTTGGTTGGCACATTGGTTGCGAAGAGTTTCAGATTTTGCCTACAAAAGGAGACTACGACATGCCTTTCCCCTTTCGCGCACTTGCGCTAGCGGTCAGTTTGCTGCCCCTCGCCGCTGTGGCCAGTGACGATCCTGTCCACGATGCTCGCCTGGAAGGTTCGCTGCAGACGGCAGTGTCCTTGAATCGGATCCTCAATCCTTATCGAATCACCGTTAAGGTCGATGGGGCGTCGGCGCGTTTGGCTGGGGAGGTCGAGAATGAGGTTGAGCGACGTTTGGTCGAGGAAGTGGCTTTGGCGACTTCAGGTATCGAGAAGGTCGACAATCAGGTGCAGGTCAATCCTGAGCTGGTCGAGCGTCCACTGGCGTTGCGCGCTTATGCCCAGCGCACGGAGGACGTGACGCTTACGGCAGTCATACGGTCACGGCTGTTGTGGAGCCGCCTGACTGAGAACGCACCCATAGAGGTACAAAGTGACAGCGGTGTCGTCACGCTCCGGGGGCGGGTAGACAACCCCGAGGCGAAGGAGCTTGCGGGCGTCGTGGCGCGTACGACCGAAGGGGTGTACCTGGTCAACAACCTGATCAGCCTTGATACCGCAGCCATGATCAAAGCTAAAGACCAGCCTGTGGATGCCCCTACCGGACCGCAGCCAAGCGATGCCTGGATCGTCGATAAGGTCCAAAGCAGTTACAGCTTCAGCCGCAACCTCGACGGGCTGAATCTGAAGGTGGTGAGCCAGGATGGCTTGGTCAGACTCTCCGGCGAAGTCGTCAGCCCGGAGCAGAAGAATATCGCGACGGACATCGCCAGACAGATCATTGGTGTGCGTGGGGTCGATGCCGACATGCTCAAGGTGGCAACCAAGGTTGAAGGGTGATCGTGCATTTCGCACGGCCCCCCAGGGGGCATCGTGCAGGATACGTGGTAGGTCCTAATGGTTCAATCTTTTAACTTATTGAAAAATAAGGATATTTTCTAATTTCAAAGCTGGCACGCAGGCTGCAATTACTTGTTCAAGTCTGGACAAAAATTACAGCAGGAGAAGCCGGTATAAACCGCCCATCTGTCAACCGTTTGCACGTTACCGCCCTGCCACTGCGTCAGATCATGTCGCTTGGCATCGCGGTCATGCTGACTTTGGCAGCAGGGCTGTTCTACTACAGCGTGCAAACCGCCCGCCTGGCCGATCAGGTCGCGGCGCAAACCGCTCTGCTGTCGCAGATCCAGAACACCCGCGCCAGTAACCTCGTGCAAGCAGCCGAGCCGCTGCCATCGAAGGGTAAGGCCGAGTCCCCTGCAACCGTTGAACATGTCGTACCACAGGACCGTTGGGTGTTCTGATCACCCTGCTTTTGAAAAACAAAGGAGAATCACCATGCTGAGCTGGGCTATCACTTTCCTCATCATCGCCATCGTCGCTGCAGTTCTGGGCTTTGGTGGTATCGCTGGCGCTGCAACGGGTATCGCCAAGATCCTGTTCATCGTTTTCCTGGTTCTTTTCGTTGCTTCGTTCTTCTTTGGACGCGGTCGCAGATGAGCAGGCTGTTACGCAATGCCGTAGCTGGCGTTCTGATGATGAGCGCCACTGCAGCAGCGTTGGCGGCCAATGATGGCCAGCTACGCGTCGATCAATTGCTGGGTAGCGACGCCGAGTACCGGGAATCCTGGCAGGATGCCGTCAAAGGCGAGGAACGCCTGCCCGATTGGGTATTGAACCTGACGGGAAGTTCGCCTCAGCAGATGTCGGCGGTCACGGAAGACGGTGATAAATACCTCGTGGGCCCGCTCTGCGAAGCTGCGGACAAATGCACTTACAAGCGTTTGATCGTGGCATTCAGCTGGGACAAGGATGACGCCTACGGGATGCTGGTGGAGGTACCGGAAGGCCTTCCCAGCGACAAGTCGCCCACCCGCCATGCGCAATACCGGTGGCTTGGCAAACCGGACGATGGCATGAAAGCCATGCTTCAGGAGCAACTCAAGCGGGACCCGAACTGGTACTGAGTCGCAAGACCGGTGCGGTTCAGGTTCGGCACTGTCATGAAATAGAAGCTGAACGGCCGTAGGCTTGCAGCCTTCTATGCTGTGCTGCTCCGAGGAGGAGCAGCACATGACCAAGGGGCCGGGCTGTTCTGATCGCTACAGGATTGGAGTGGCCTAGGGGTACAGGGAGTGCCTCCACCTGTTGGGCCGGGTCAGGCAAGGCAGAATCGGAAGTTCCAGGTCAGTAGAGCCCTGAACGATCTTCAGGGTGGACCTGGCTTCCGAGGAGCCATCCAGATGGCAGTGCGCGATGCACGAAATCCATCTGGGGACACATTTTGTCTCAACCGCGCGTCTTTTTTTTCGTGAGCTGTGCTATCTATATCAGCTGCGTTTGAAGCATTCGGATTGTCGAACAACCGAATGTTCCCTATGTTCCTTTGCGACTATTTCAGCCGCCATCTGGCGTTTATGCCTTGTTCGGGATTCCGAACAGCGCCTCGCAGGGCGCCTATACCCTTACAAATGCCCTCACTTTCCCATGCTCAATCGGTATGGGGTATGCGTTTCCGGCATTAGATTTCCCTTCTTCCCATCGCAATAGTTGCGGCCTTTTTCGCCGACCGAGCCCTGCGCTCGTCTGCGCTGTCCTTACAACACGTCGCTGATCGGCGAATTCACTCCGGGCTTGTGTCCCTCTGCTGTCCGGTAGCCGTTAGTCGACATGACCACTACAACAAAGGGTAAAGACATGAAGAAGGCAAAACTGAGCCTCGCCTGGCAGATCGTCATAGGTCTGGTACTGGGCGTTGCAATCGGCGCGCTCCTGAACCACTTCAGTGCAGAAAAGGCCTGGTGGATCAGCAACGTCCTTCAGCCTGCTGGTGATATCTTCATTCGCCTGATCAAGATGATCGTGGTCCCGATCGTGATCTCGTCGCTGATCGTGGGTATCGCTGGGGTTGGCGATGCCAAGAAGCTTGGCAGTATTGGCCTGAAGACCATTCTCTACTTCGAGGTCGTCACGACCATCGCCATTGTCGTGGGCCTGGTGCTTGCCAACCTGTTCCATCCGGGCGCGGGTATCGACATGAGCACCCTCGGTACTGTGGACATCTCCAAGTACCAGGCGACCGCCGCCGAGGTGCAGCATGAGCATGCCTTCATCGAGACCCTGCTCAATCTGATTCCGTCGAATATCTTCGCGGCGCTGATGCGCGGTGAGATGTTGCCGATCATCTTCTTCTCGGTCATGTTCGGCCTTGGCCTTTCGAGCCTGCAAGCCGAGCTGCGCGACCCTCTGGTACGCACCTTCCAGGCCGTATCGGAGACCATGTTCAAAGTCACTCACATGATCATGAAGTACGCGCCGATCGGTGTGTTCGCGCTGATCGCGGTGACCGTTGCCAACTTTGGTTTCAGCTCGTTGCTGCCACTGGCCAAGCTGGTGTTGCTGGTGTATTTCGCCATCGCCTTCTTCGCCTTCATGGTGTTGGGGCTGGTAGCGCGCCTGTTCGGTTTCTCGGTGATCAAGATCATGCGCATCATGAAAGATGAGCTGATCCTGGCCTACTCCACCTCAAGCTCGGAAACCGTCCTGCCACGGGTTATCGAAAAGATGGAGAAGTACGGCGCGCCCAAATCGATCTGCTCGTTCGTGGTACCCACCGGCTACTCGTTCAACCTCGACGGCTCCACCCTGTACCAGAGCATCGCGGCCATCTTCATCGCCCAGCTCTACGGTATCGACCTGTCGTGGAGCCAGCAGTTGCTGCTGGTGCTGACCTTGATGGTGACCTCCAAAGGCATCGCCGGGGTACCAGGCGTTTCGTTCGTGGTGCTGCTGGCCACCCTGGGTAGCGTGGGTATCCCACTGGAAGGCCTGGCGTTCATTGCCGGTGTCGACCGCATCATGGACATGGCGCGCACGGCACTCAACGTGATCGGCAATGCCCTGGCGGCGCTGGTCATCTCCCGCTGGGAAGGCATGTACGACGCGGCCAAGGGCGAGCTGTACTACGCTTCGCTGATCGCCGAGAAGCCTGAAACTGCCATGGTGGGTGAAGCAGCCAAACGCTGAGGCCAAACCTGTTGGACCCAAAGCCCCGACCCGTCGGGGCTTTTTGTTGTCTGTGGCATCCATACTCACGGCGAGCCGCAGCCAGGGCAGTGTTCGATACGTTATGATTCGGGCATTTTCGGGGAGGTAAGTGGATGCTCAACGGCTTGTGGCTCGGCTTTTTTCTGGTAGCGGCCATATCTGCCATGGCTCAATGGCTGGTGGGTGGCAACGCCGGCATCTTCGCGGCCATGGTCGAAAGCATCTTCGCCATGGCGAAGCTGTCGGTCGAGGTCATGGTATTGCTGTTCGGCACCCTGACCCTATGGCTGGGCTTTCTGAAGATCGCCGAGCAGGCGGGTATCGTCGAGTGGCTGGCCAAGGTACTGGGCCCTTTGTTCGCACGGCTGATGCCCGAAGTGCCGCCTGGGCACCCTGCGCTAGGGCTGATCACCATGAATTTCGCGGCCAACGGTCTGGGCCTGGACAACGCTGCTACCCCTATCGGCTTGAAGGCGATGCGTGCCCTGCAGACGCTCAACCCCAGCAGCACCACGGCCAGTAACGCGCAGATCCTGTTCCTGGTGCTCAATGCGTCTTCCTTGACCCTGCTCCCTGTGACGGTCTTCATGTACCGCGCCCAGCAAGGCGCGCCCGACCCAACCATGGTGTTCCTGCCTATCCTGCTGGCCACCAGTGTGTCGACGCTGGTCGGGCTGCTGTCGGTCGCGGTGATGCAGCGTTTACGGCTATGGGACCCTGTGGTGCTGGCGTACCTGGTACCCGGCGCGTTGCTGCTGGGGGGCTTCATGGCCTTTCTCGGCACACTGTCGGCAGCCGCGCTGGCCAGCTTGTCCTCGATCCTGGGCAACCTCACGCTGTTCGGGGTGATCATCGTCTTTTTGATCATCGGCGCGCTCAAGCGGGTCCAGGTCTACGAAGCATTCGTGGAAGGGGCGAAGGAAGGCTTCGACGTTGCCAAAAGCCTGCTGCCCTACCTGGTGGCGATGCTGGTAGCGGTCGGTGTACTGCGCGCATCCGGGGCGCTTGAGGTGGCGTTGGACGGTATCCGCCATGCGGTGAACTGGATGGGCCTGGATACGCGCTTCGTCGAAGGGCTGCCAACTGCTCTGGTCAAGCCGTTTTCCGGCAGTGCTGCACGGGCAATGCTGATCGAGACCATGCAGGCCCAGGGTGTGGACAGCTTCCCTGCCTTGGTCGCTGCGACCATCCAGGGCAGTACCGAAACCACGTTCTACGTCCTGGCCGTGTACTTCGGCGCCGTGGGCATTCAACGGGTGCGCCATGCCGTGGGGTGTGCACTGTTGGCCGAGTTTTCCGGTGTGGTGGCAGCGATCTGCGTTTGCTACTGGTTCTTTGGCTGACCGGCGTTTCTGGCGCCACACGATGCGCCGCTCATGAAGCGGCGGCATCTTCGACTACCTTGAAGCGCAGGACACCGATCACCTGGCCATCCTCAGTCAGTACCCTCACCTGCCAACGCCCCACCGGGTTGGGCGGGAAGTTCTGCTTGTGGGTCCAGGCTCGGTAGCCTTCCTTGCGCCCACCGTGAATATCCAGGGCGATACGGTCCACTTCCTGCCCGTCTTTCTGCCACACATGGTAGATCCGCTCATTCAGGCCGCGCGGTGCGTTGATGGCGGTATAGGCGTACAGGCCGCTGCTGCGGATACGGCTGGCAGCGATTGTATCCAGTGAATCTCCCGGCTCACGGTTGATGACCTCGGTGCTCACGGCGACTTCGGTCATCCACAAGGTGGCCGGCGGCACCCAGGAGCGCAACAACCAACCCCCGCCACCGACGGCCAGCGTGATTACCACCAGGGCGACACCGCGTCGCCAGTTGCTGACCGGAAAACTGCTGACCAGGCTCGGGAAGGACAAGGCCATGGCGATGATCAGGGCCAGCTTGAAGCTTTGCGCGGTGGTGAGGTGAAGGATGATCGGCAGGGCGGTCAGCAAGGCGGCGAACAGGGTCAGGGTGTGAAGCGCCATGAACAGCCAGCGCCGCGGCGCGAGCCAGCGGTAGTACAGCGGGTCGATGATCGAGACCAGTCCGGCGGCGCCCAGCAAGCCTGTGAAGATCGACTGGCCGCTGTTCCAGGTGGTGGTGATGAAGAAAAACGGCAGTACGAAGAACAGGGATTCCTGATGGATCATCTGCGTGGCATAGCGCAACAGCGGCTGGGGTATTTCACGCTTGAAGGTACGCGTGAACAGGCGGGTGAGCGTGCTTTCGAGCATCAGCCAGACCCAGCTGACCAGCAGCAGGACGGCGATCCAGCTGGCGAGGCCCGCCTGCCGGTCGACCAGGATGAAACTGCCTACACCTGATAGAAAACCACCCAAGGCAATGACGCCCGGATAGCGTTTGAGCAGTTCGATGATGCGCTGGGCGATCTTAGGTATTGGGGGCATGGGGCTGCAATGCTTGGAGTGGCTAGGAGGCGGCCCTTGCATGCACGACGCGGGCATTGAAAGGATACCGCCGTTTCACATGTGCCGAGTAGCACCGCCTGGCTTGCCAGGGGCCTGTCGACGCCAGCGCAGAAGGCATGCGGCGAGCAGCAACCCTGCCAGCAGGAACGACAGGCCATAGAGCTCGTCGTACCCGAGCAGCGGTTTTTCGATACGAATGTAGCCTTCATGGGCGAGCAACTGCTCGAGCGCCTGGTTGGCTTGCTCCAGGGTCACGCGCTGCAACTGACGCACAGGGCTGGCGAAGCGGCCGTCAGTGTAGTCGTTCAGTGCGCCCCAGTAGTAATCGGCAAGGGCACTGTTGCCCTGGGTTGCCCAACTTTCCTTGGCGATGCTCGCTTGCTTGATGCGGGCAAAGGTGTCCGGGTCCAGGCCCTGCTCGCGCAAGTGATCGAACAAGCGCCGCATGACCTCGATCGCCCTTCCTATATCATCGCGCTCAAGGTCGGCGTTGAGGCTGAGCAGGCCGGTATCACCGAAGCTCTCGCGCTGGACCGAGGGTCCATAGGACAGGCCATTGCGCAGGCGCAGCTGGTCATATACTGCCCAGTCCAGATAACGGGAGAGCAGATCCAGGGTGGCCTGGTGGTCGTTGTCCAGCACCGGCTCGATGAACAGCCAGTGGAGTTTGGCCGTGTCGCCCAGCCAGCCGTGCATCAGGTCGCGCCGTTGCTTGGCCTCTTGGCTGATCGATTCCAGGTCGCGGCGGTCTTCCGGCTCGGTGGCCGGGAGTTCGCCGAAGGTTCTTCCCAGGTAGGCGGGCAACAGGCGGTCCAGGCCACCCACCATGATCAGTGTCATGTTGTTGGCCGCGTACCAACGCTCGCGCAGGCTCTGGACCTGCTCGAGGGTCATGTCGTCGAGGTTGGAACGCTCAGGGCATTTCAAGCCCAATTCCGTTGCCAATTGCTGCCCGGCGGGGTGACCGATGTCCTGCCGGTCCAGCCAGCGCTGTAGATGCCCATAGTGGCCACCGTCCTCACGCTCAATGATGCGCTTGGCAGTCGCCAGGGCCTTGGCGTCGATCTGGGTGTCGCGAATGATCGACAGCAACAGGTCGAGTACCTTGCGCTGATTGCGTGCGGGTGCCTCGATCACGAACGTGGTGTCGGCATTGCCCGTGAACGCATTCCATTCGCCACCCAGTGCCTGCAGGCGCTCTTCGAGGCCTCCTTCGCCCGTGTCATCCACCCCACTGAACAGCAAGTGCTCCAACAGGTGCGGCAGTTCCTTCTGGTCACAGCCGAAGTCGTCCAGGCCCACGCCCACGACCAGGCGAATGGACACATGGTCGCGTTCGTAGCCGTCCTTGAGGATGACCTGCAGGCCGTTGGGCAGCAGGTAGCCCTCCACGCGAGCGCGGTCCAGGGCAAAGGAGCATAGGCTACACATCAGCAGGCAGATGAACATCAGGCAACGCATGGGCGAGCGGGGGTCCTCAGGTCGGCGACATCACGGCAGAGGGGCTTCGTCCGGCACGCTGTCGAGCATCAGCCCGCCCGTGTCCGAGCCGCCCAGTACCACATAGGCACTGCTGCAGAACAAAGAGTTCAACCGCTTCATGTCGGCGATGAGCTCCAGGTGGATGGAGCTGGTCTCGATGCTCTGTACCACTTTTCGCTGCAGGCGGCTGACATGGGCATGGGCCAGGCGCCGCTCCTGGGCGCGAAAACGACGCTTCTCGCGCAGCAGCAAACGCGCGCTTTCCGGGTCGGCGCTGAGGAATACCGAGAGGCCAAGGCGCAGGTTGGCCAGCAATTGCTCTTGCAACCCGGTCAGTTCTTCCAGCCCCATTTGGGAAAAGGCGCGTCGTTGACTGGTCTTCTGCTGCTGGACTTTGCGCAACATGCGTTCGATCAGGTCGCAGGCCAGCTTGAGGTTGATCGCCAGCTCGATGATCTCAGCCCAGCGACGGTTGTCGTGTTCGCTGAGGTCCTCGCGGGTCATCTGCGCCAGGTATAACTTGATGGCGCTGTACAGGGCCTCGGCATCCTCCCCCAGTGCACGCACCTGCTGAGGCAATGCAGCCTGGGTGCCGCGCAGTGCGCCAAGCATGGCTTCGAGCAAGTTGTCGACGATATCCCCCAGGCGCAACGTCTCCCGGGCAGCATTGGCCAGCGCCAGACTGGGCGTTTCCAAGGCCGAGGCGTCGAGATGGCGCGGGCGTATCTGCCCGTTGTCGCGCTCGCGCTCTGGCAATAGGTTGTTGCACAGCCGTCCCATGGGCTTGACCGTAGGTAGCATGATCAGGCAACGGGCAGTGTTGTAGAGCAAGTGGAAGCCGATGACCAGCTCCTGCGGGCTGAAACTCAGTGTGTCCATCCAGTCCACCAGCGGGTGGAGCACAGGGATGATCAACAGCAGGCCGATCAGCTTGTACAGCAGGCTGCCCAGCGCCACGCGGCGGCCAGCGGCGTTCTGCATGCTGGTGCTGATGAACGCCAGCAGGCCGCTACCAATGTTGGCGCCGACCACCAGGCCTATGGCCACGGGCAGGCTGATCACCTCGGCCCCTGCCAGTGTGGCAGTGAGCAGGACGGCGGCCAGGCTCGAATACGACACCATGGCGAACAATGCACCGACCAGGGCATCGAGCAGAATGTCGCCGGTCAGGGAGGCGAAAAGCACCTTTACGCCCTGGGCATGGGTGATGGGGGCAGCTGCCTGGACGATCAGTTCCAGCGCCAGGATGATCAGGCCCAGGCCGATGCCGACGCGGCCAAGTTGGCCAGCACGGGTCTGCTTGCGTGAAAGGAAGAAGATCACCCCCAGGAAAATCAGCAGGGGCGAAAGCCAGGACAAGTCGAAGGTCAGTACACGGGCCATGAGCGCGGTGCCCACGTCAGCCCCTAACATGATGGCCAGCGCCGGGGTCATGGCCATAAGGCCCTGGCCCACGAATGAGGTGACCAGCATTGCGGTTGCGTTGCTGCTCTGCACCATTGCAGTGACGAGAATGCCCGCGATGAAGGCCAGCGGACGTTTGTCCATGTTCTGGCCGATGATGCGTCGCAGGTCCGAACCGAATACCCGCAAAATGCCGGTTCGCACGATGTGCGTGCCCCACACCAGCAAGGTGACTGCCGAAAGCAGGTTGAGTAGGGTCAGCATGACGAGAGCCCCCTGATTGCACCGGCCAAGCTGGCCAGTCGAAAAGACGTGGGCGCAGTGCTGTTTGCACAGGCCTGTTCAAGCTTTAGTTCTAATATGCCGCTGCCGCCAGCTTCGCATGGCTGTCACGATTTTGAAACATCCGCGGCCAGGGCTGGCGGGATGCGCAAAGGGCCCCGCAGGGCCCTTTATTTCGTGACGCGCGGGGTTATTGACCCGGCACATCCTTGCGCAGTTTCACGGCCTCGTGTTCCTTGCCGGCTTTGCGTGCCAACGACGTACGCATGCGGATATTGATGGCTTCGACCGCCAGGGAGAAGGCCATGGCGAAGTAGACGTAGCCTTTAGGGACATGCACATCGAATGCTTCGGCGATCAGCACGGTACCTACCACGATCAGGAACGACAACGCGAGCATCTTCAACGAAGGGTGCTTGTCGATGAAGTCGGCAATGGTGCCGGCGCACGCCATCATGACCAGCACGGCGACGATGATTGCGGCGATCATCACCGGCACGTGCGACACCATCCCAACAGCGGTAATCACCGAATCGAGCGAGAAAACAATGTCGATGATCGCGATCTGGATGATGGTGTAGAGGAACTTGCCGCCAGAGCCCTTGGGTTCATCGGCGTTTTCTTCTTCGCCTTCCAGGCCATGGTAAATCTCCTGCGAGCTTTTCCAGAGCAGGAACAGGCCGCCGAAGAACAGGATCAGGTCACGTCCGGATATGCCCTGCCCCAGGACCACGAACAGATCGTCGGTCAGGCGCATTACCCAGGTGATGGACAGCAGCAGCATAATGCGGGTCACCATGGCCAGGGCCAGGCCGAAGATCCGGGTGCGCGGCTGCATGTGCTTGGGCATGCGGCTGACCAGGATCGAGATCATGATGATGTTGTCGATGCCCAGAACGATTTCAAGCGCGGTCAGGGTGAAAAAGGCAACCCAGATTTCCGGGCTGGTCAGCCATTCCATGTGTTTTCCTTTGAGCGGTATAGGCAATGCGCCTGCATCGAGGCGCATTGCGGTGGAGAGAGGTCTGTTATCAGAGACTGCTGAACAGCGGGAAAATGCCCATGATCAGCGCGGCGAACATTATGCACAGGCACACCAGCACTGCCCACTTGAGCGTGAAGCGTTGGTGATCCCCGAATTCGATGCCGGCCAGGGCGACTAGCAGGTAGGTCGAGGGTACCAGCGGGCTCAGCAGGTGTACCGGCTGCCCGACGATGGATGCACGGGCCATTTCGACCGGGCTGATGCCATAGTGGCTTGCCGCTTCGGCCAGCACCGGCAGGACACCGTAGTAGAAGGCGTCGTTGGACATGAAGAAGGTAAACGGCATGCTCACGATCGCCGTGATCACCGCCAGGTACGGGCCCAGGGCTTCGGGAATGACGGCCAGCAAGCTTTTGGACATGGCATCGACCATGCCGGTGCCTGACAGAATGCCGGTGAAGATGCCTGCGGCGAAGATCAGACCGGTGACCGCCAGCACGCTGCCGGCGTGGGCTGCAATACGGTCTTTCTGTTGTTGCAGGCATGGGTAGTTGACGATCATGGCGATGCTGAAGGCGATCATGAACAGCACTGGCAACGGCAGCAGGCCGGCGACTAGGGCTGCCATCAATGCAGCGGTCAGTGCGCCATTGAAGTACAGCAGCTTAGGCCGGCGCGCCTCTGGATATTGCGAGACGCTGATGTCGCTGTGATCGACATCGTCGGTTGGCAGGTGCAGCTCGCCCAGGCGGGCACGTTCGCGTTTGCCGTACAGGTAGGCAATGGCCAGAATTGCCACTACGCCGAACAGCATCGCTGGAATCATGGGCACGAAGATATCGGAAGGGTCCACGTGCAAGGCGCTGGCCGCCCGCGCAGTGGGCCCGCCCCATGGCGTCATGTTCATGACCCCGCCGGCAAGAATGATGAGCCCCGCCATGATGCGCGGGCTCATGCCCAGGCGGCTGTACATGGGCAGCATGGCCGCACAGCAGATCATGTAGGTGGTGGCGCCGTCACCGTCCAGCGATACCACCAGGGCCAGCACGGCGGTACCTACCGACACTTTGAGCGGGTCGCCCTTGACCAGCTTGAGGATCTTTCGCACCGCAGGGTCGAAAAGGCCGGAGTCGATCATCAGGGCAAAGTAGAGAATGGCGAACATCAGCATGACGCCGGTGGGCGCCAGCTTGCTGATGCCCTCGAGCATCATGGGGCCGATCTTGCTGGCGAAACCGCCGAAGATGGCGAACAGAATGGGCACAAGGATCAGCGCGATCAAGGCCGACAGGCGCTTGGTCATGATCAGGTACATGAACGTGACGACCATGGCGAAGCCGAGGAAGGTCAGCATGGCAATACTCCAGGCGAGGCGCGACGAAAAAGAGGACGGTTCGGGCGGGTCAGCGTGCAGGACGCTGCGCGTGGAGTGGGTCGAACAAGACTGAGAGAAGTCGGGCACGGAAAGGCATCGGTATCACCATTGTTGTTGTTGGTTGCGCCGGGCGGGGCACGTACCTCGCCCTGGCTGACCGGTCTGTGCCGGCAATGGGGCTATCCTATGCGGGCAAGCTTTCAGCCAGCTTTCGCTCGAACAAGGGTGACAAAAGGTAGGGAAGGCGCGTGAGTGGGCTGTCGTGCCGCTACAGCTGCAGCCCACCCGCTGCCTTGTGCAATGCGCGAAGATGCTCTGCGATGTGCTTCACGTTGGCTTCGACTGCCGCTATCTGCCTCGCACGGGAAGGCTCCAGTAGCGCCCTCACCTCCTTGTCCAGGTTGGTACTCAAGCGCAGCAGCTGCGCCTGGCGTTCGCTGCTGACCTTTTCCAGGTGAACCCGCTCCGCTTGCTGCGGCAGCCCGTAGCCGGTGGTATCGAGCAGTTCAGCCGGGCGACTCAGGAAACCGCTATTGGCGAGCATTTGCTTGAGGGTGGCATCGGCCTTGTCGACGCTGCCATCCTTGAGCGCTGCGGCATTGAGGTAGCGTTGCTTGACCTCGTCCTGGGCCAATAGCAGTTGCCGTCGCAGGCCCGCCTGCTCCAGAAGCAGCAAGGCTGCACTGGTGCGCAGGTCAGCCTGGTCGAACCAGGGCTTGCGTTGTTCGGCGTCCAGGGCCAACCAATCCTCCACCTTGGTCTGCTTCACCGGCAGCTGCTTCTTCAGGACGTCGAACATGGCCTGATAACGGTCGCGGTACGAGTCGAAGCGGTAGCCCAGGCGCAGTGCCTCTCGCGGATCCTCCAGCACGCTGGTGTCAGCCAGCCCACGCCCGTCGAGCACGGCCAGCAGGCCATTGGGCATGATGCTGTCGAGGTCGTTGAGTTTCGGGTTGGCGGTACCGCTGCGCAGCAGCTTCAGCGATTCCACCGCGCAGTTATTGGACAGGAACCAGTAGTTGCCGTCGTAGCTCCAGTGCATCTCGGCGGCCTGGCGGACCAGGTTCTCGATCTCCTCTCGATTGAGCTTGAGCGGCACCGAGGCCAGGCTGCGCAGTTCGGTCTTGGTGTATTCATCGATCACCTGCCCCAGCGGCAACACGAACAACCGCGAGGGGTAGACGCCGACCAGCCCATCCCAACTGGACAACTGGACGTCGTTGACGAAAGCGCGGTACGAGAGCACCAGGCTTTGATCGAGATCCAGGCGGCAGTCCGGGCCTCGCGGCCGGCCGGGTTTGCAGATGACCAGGCGCAGCATGCTGTGCCCCCAGCGGCTGACCAGGTTCTGGTTGGCCTCGGCCAGCAGGTAATCCACCTCGTACACCCGCTCGGGGTCGACTTCACCCAGGGGTTGGCGCGCAAAATCGCTACCGGCATTGATGAACGGCAGGCCTTTGGCGCAGGCGTCCTGGGGTGGGCTCCAGCCAAAATGTTGTGTCAGGTACCGATTGAGCGCGGGGCGGCGACAGCCATAGCTAGGGTCGAGAAGGAAGTACTCCATATTGACCGCGACGTATTCCTTCGGGCTGCTCAGCTCGTAGCGGTCGGGGCTGCGCACGAACTGGCCGTTATGCTGTTCGCGTTCGCCGCGCCGGCCTACGTACTGGGGCCAGCCGGCGAGGTCCAGCAGACGTGGGTCATCGCTGAGCGTGAACCGTCGCCCCGCCTGGCCGCGGCACTCTCCGGGCAGGCCGATGTTCCCGACAGTGCCTTGCAGGCGGTTGCATCGAGTGAGCACGGCATGCTGTTGCCCCGGCCATAACCGGGCGCGGTCGTAGATATGAGTGAGCTCGTGCACCACGGTCGCCAACAGTTCGTTGCGCACAGTGCCATGGGGCCGATGCGTCAGCTTGGTTGTCGCGGTGCCGTCGGCAAGGCTGGGCAGCAAGCGCCGATTGAGCATCAAGCTGGACACCAGTGATGCCTGGCCGTAGGCGTCAGGCGGCATCTGGTCGCTCCAACTGACGCTGACGGTGCGATCAAGCCGCTGTTTGAACAAGGGTGGCAGGCTGGCCATCGCTTGGTCGAGCAGCGCCTGGCTAGCGCTGACCTGCTGCGGGGTCAGGTCGGCGGTTTGCAGGTCAAGGTGCAAGTCTGCGAGCGCGGGCGTGCCAAGCAGTGTCAGAAGGCCGCCGAACCACCCGGCACGCAGTAACTTCACAGCGCGAGAATAGCTTCGGCCAATACCTGGTCACTGGCATCGCGTGCCTGCGGTACACGCTCGCGCAACGTCGTGAACGCCGCTTCCAGTTGCGCGCCACGGATATCGCCGTTGCTGGCTACGAAGCTGGCTGCATCGTCGTGAGCTTCACGTACCACTTTGGAATCGCGAATGGATGTCGTGGTATCTGACGTGAAGTCGATCGAACGGCCAAAGGCGCGCACGATGATGTTGCTGGTGGCCACCAAGGTCTGGGCCTGGGCCAGGTCGGCCAGCAGAAACATGCCGAGAGTAGCGGCAATCAGCGGTTTACGCATGGAGCATCTCCGAAAATACTGGGAGGAAAAGGATACTCATTCGACGAGGATTGCTCGCGCCAGTTCCAGGTCGCTGGCAGAGCGCGCGGGTTTATGCACGCGAATGGCTTCAAGGGCTGCCTCAAGCCGTGCGCCGCGCACACGACCGTCGGTGGCAACGAACACTGCCGCATCGTCGCGCGCTGCGCTTATGAGCTTGCGGTCAAAAGGTGCAGTGGTGACCTGGGTCGTGACGTAACCCGAGATCACCAGGCCTTGGGTAGTGGTGTCCAGCGCGTGAGCCGTGGCTATGCCTGCGATCCAGAGCAGGGGTAATAGCAGAAAACGCATGAGCGATCAGCTGGGGGCGGCCTGCTGACTCAGAGAGCCAGGATGGCTTGAGCCAGCTGCTCGTCGCTGGCGTGCAAGGCAGGTGCCTGGGCACGGATGTGAACCAGCGCGCTTTCGAGTTTGGCGCCTCGGATGCTGCCTTGGCTGGCGACGAAGCTGGCGGCGTCGTCGCGGGCTGCTTGCACGATTTTGTTGTCGCGCAAAGATGAAGAAGCATCGGAGGTGGCGTTGGTAGAGGCAGCGACGCCTCGTACCACGGTGTCGGTGGTGACGACGAAACTGCTGGCACTGGCTGTACCAGCCAGGCCAAGCATCAGCGCAGCGCCAATGAGGTAATTACGGGTCATGAACGTTAGCTCCTGGTGTAAGGAAATCCAGCTGGGAACGTGGGCAACGGCCCTTGCCTAGGGTATGACAGTCGGTTCTACCAGACAGTTAAGCGAAGCGTACCACGCTGTGCTGTATCAAGATGTTAATGATAGAGGGCTGCTCAACTGTTATGCCTTATAAATAAATTAAATGAACTGTACCGGTCGCGCGGGTTTTCTTTAAAGCAGAAGCAAAAAACCCGTCGCAGTGCCCTGCGACGGGTTTTTGAGATTAACGCTGCCAGTCAGGCTGGCACAGGCGCTTAGCGCCAGAAAGGCTTGCTCAACTCTTCATAGCGCTGCGATTCGCTGATACCGGCGTCTGCCAGCAGGCGTGCATCCAGGCGAGCCAGTTGACGACGGCTGGCCATACGACGCTGCCAAAGCAGCAGAGTGGAAGCTACGCGCAGGGGGAACGAAGCGTTGGATTGCTTGGCGGTGCTTTCAAAAACCAGACCGGAACTGAGGGTACGTTCCATGATGATCATCCTTCCGCTTATGGCGGCATTAGATAGTGATTTAACTGATGCCAATTATCCTCCCCTCTTGTCCATAACAGTAGATACAGTTGCAGGTAAAGACGGCAAGCCAGTTAACTGTGTAACGCTACTGTTGCACTCGAAAGTGACTTAACTGTACTGGTGCGCACAAATATGGTGCAAATTTATACAATTTGCTTGGTACGTTGACAGGCTCGAGTGTAAAAACCAGCACAGTAGTACAGTTTTATAGAGTCTTGCTGGTATCTGTTTCGTTGAGCACGCAAAAAAGGGTCGCCAAGCGACCCTTTGAGGTTTGCGCGTACTTCAGAGCGTGTTACAGGGCAAGCATGCGACCTGTTTCTTCGAGGTTTTCATGCCATGCCAGCGCTTCACGCAAGATGTGCGGCGTGTGCCCGCCCCGCAGGCAAGCGCGCTCGAAGTAGTCGTTCAAGGCCGCGCGATAGTCAGGGTGCACGCAGTTGTCGATTATCGCCCTGGCGCGTTCCCGAGGAGCCAGGCCGCGCAAGTCGGCCAGACCTTGCTCGGTGACCAGAATGTCCACGTCATGCTCGGTATGGTCCACATGGCTGACCATGGGGACCACACTCGAGATGGCGCCGCCCTTGGCAATCGACTTGGTCACGAATACGGCCAGGTGTGCATTACGGGCGAAGTCGCCTGAACCCCCAATGCCGTTCATCATTCGGGTGCCGCACACATGCGTGGAGTTGACGTTGCCATAGAGGTCGAATTCCAGGGCAGTGTTGATACCAATGATGCCAAGGCGCCGCACCACTTCGGGGTGGTTGGAGATTTCCTGCGGGCGCAGCACCAGCTTGTCCTTGTACTTTTCCAGGTTGCCGAACACGTCGGCGTTGCGGCGACTGGACAGGGTGATGGAGCTGCCGGAGGCGAAGCGCAGCTTGCCCGCATCGATCAAGTCGAAGGTGGAGTCCTGCAGCACCTCGGAGTACATGGTCAGGTCTTCGAACGGCGAGTCGATGAGCCCGCACATCACGGCGTTGGCAATGCTGCCGATCCCCGCCTGCAAGGGGCCCAACCGGTTGGTCATGCGCCCTGCTTCCACCTCTTTCTTCAGGAAGCTGATCAGGTGGTTGGCAATGCCTTGGGTTTCGTCATCGGGTGGCAGCACCGTCGAGGGCGAATCGGGCTGGTCACTGATGACGATGCCCACGATCTTGGCAGGGTCGATGGCAATGGCGGTACTGCCGATGCGGTCGTCTACCTTAACCAATGGGATGGGCGTACGAGTAGGACGGTACGTAGGTATATAGATGTCGTGCAGCCCTTCAAGATTCGGGTTGTGCGACAAATTGATCTCGACGATCACTTTCTTGGCAAAGATCGCAAAGCTTGCCGAGTTGCCAACCGAGGTGGTCGGCACAATATGCCCCTGCTCCGTGATGGCCACCGCTTCGATCACGGCAATGTCGGGCAGCTTCAGTTGCTGGTTGCGCAGTTGCTCGACGGTCTCCGACAGGTGCTGGTCGATGAACATGACCTTGCCATCGTTGATGGCCTTGCGCAGCGTACTGTCCACCTGGAATGGCATGCGGCGGGCCAGTACACCGGCTTCGGTCAGCTGTTTGTCCAGGTCGTTGCCAAGGCTCGCGCCGGTCATCAGGCTGATTTGCAGTGGCGACTGCTTGGCGCGTTCGGCCAGCGCGTGAGGGACGGCCTTGGCTTCACCGGCGCGGGTGAAGCCGCTCATGCCGACGGTCATGCCGTCCTCGATCAGGCCAGCGGCGTCGGCCGCACTCATTACCTTGCTATGCAGGGAGGACAAGCGGATGCGATCACGGTACATGGATTGTTATCTCGGGCTACTAAGCTACTGCAGCGCAGTCTAGTGATTTAGACCGGTGCCGTCCCGCGACCATGGTCGTATTACCCTTGCCGCTACATGGCCGTTGATCCGGATCAATAAATGAAAAAGCCCTGGCCGTTACCGACCAGGGCTTCTCGTTCACAGGGTCAGAACCGAACCTGCCTCACTCCACGGCCTTGACCATGTCTTCGATGACCTTCTTGGCATCGCCGAATACCATCATGGTCTTGTCGAGGTAGAACAGCTCGTTGTCCAGGCCTGCGTAGCCGCTGGCCATGGAGCGCTTGTTGACGATGATGGTCTTGGCTTTGAAGGCTTCGAGAATCGGCATGCCGGCAATGGGTGACTTGGGGTCATTCTTGGCGGCTGGGTTGACCACGTCGTTTGCGCCCAATACCAGGACTACGTCGGCCTGGCCGAACTCGGCATTGATGTCTTCCATCTCGAACACTTGATCGTAGGGTACTTCGGCTTCTGCCAGCAGCACGTTCATGTGCCCGGGCATGCGTCCTGCCACCGGGTGAATGGCGTATTTGACGGTAACGCCGTTGTGCGTGAGCTTCTCGGTCAGTTCCTTGAGCGCGTGCTGGGCGCGTGCTACGGCCAGGCCATAGCCGGGAACGATGATCACGCTGTCGGCGTTGCTGAGCAGGAAGGTCGCATCGTCGGCCGAACCGGATTTCACCGGGCGCTGCTCGGTGGACCCTTGGGCAGCGCCAGCTTCGGCATCACCACCAAAGCCGCCCAGGATGACATTGAAGAACGAGCGGTTCATGGCCTTGCACATGATGTAGGACAGAATCGCCCCGGACGAGCCTACCAGCGAACCGGCGATGATCAACATGGAGTTGTTCAGCGAGAAGCCGATCCCTGCCGCCGCCCAGCCCGAGTAGCTGTTGAGCATCGACACCACTACCGGCATGTCCGCCCCGCCGATCGGGATGATGATCAGCACGCCCATGATAAACGCCAGAACCAGCATGAGGGTGAAGGCGCTGTAGTGGCCGGTGAAGGTGAACAGCAGTCCCAGCGCGATGGTGGTCAGGCCGAGAATGAGGTTGAGCTTGTGCTGACCGGCAAACTGTACCGGCGCACCCTGGAACAGACGGAACTTGTATTTGCCCGACAACTTGCCGAAGGCGATCACCGAGCCCGAGAAAGTAATGGCACCAATGGCTGCCCCCAGGAACAGCTCCAGGCGGTTGCCCGTAGGGATCGGATCGCTGATGGCGGCGACGATGCCCATTGACTGGGGCTCGAGCACCGCGGCAATGGCGATGAATACCGCAGCAAGGCCGATCATGCTGTGCATGAAGGCGACCAGCTCAGGCATCTTGGTCATCTCGACCCGTTTGGCCATCACTGAGCCCGCAGTGCCGCCCACCAACAACCCGACGATCACATAGCCGATACCGGCCGTGGCCAGCTCAGCGCCGAGCTTATAGATGAGGCCGACCGTGGTGAGGATCGCGATACCCATGCCGATCATGCCGAACAGGTTGCCACGCCGGGATGTAGTGGGATGGGACAGGCCCTTGAGCGCCTGGATGAAACACACCGAAGCGACCAGATACAGAAGCGTTACCAGATTCATGCTCATGCTGACTTCTGCCCCTCGTTCTTCACCTTTTTCTTGAACATTTCAAGCATGCGGCGGGTGACCAGGAACCCGCCAAATACGTTGACTGCAGCCAGGGCCACGGCGAGCGTACCCATCACCTTTCCGGCAGGTGTGACCGTCAGCGCAGCGGCGAGCATGGCACCAACGATAACGATGGCCGATATTGCGTTGGTGACTGCCATCAGCGGGGTGTGCAAGGCCGGTGTAACGTTCCAGACCACGTGATAACCCACATAAATGGCCAGCACGAAAATGATGAGGTTATAAATGCCATGGGAAATCAGCATGTCTTCCATTTGTCGTGCTCCTCAGCCGTTCTTGCGGACGATTTGACTGTCGCGGCACATCAGGCAGGCCGCGACAATGTCGTCTTCGAGGTTGATGGTCAGGGCGCCGTCCTTGTCGAACAGCAGTTTCGTGAAGTCCAGCAGGTTGCGTGCGTAAAGGGCCGAAGCGTCCGCTGCGACCAGGGCTGGCAGGTTCGTTGGGCCCACGATGGTGACACCATGGGCATGCACGACCTCGTCGGCCACGGTCAATGGACAGTTGCCGCCTTGGGCCGCTGCCAGGTCGATGACCACCGAACCTGGTTTCATCTGGGCAACCGTGTCGGCGCTCAACAGGGTAGGCGCCTTGCGGCCCGGGATCAGTGCGGTGGTAATGACGATGTCTGCTTGCCGAGCGCGCTCGTGTACGGCCTGAGCCTGGCGCTGCATCCAGCTTGCCGGCATGGGCCTGGCGTAGCCGCCGACGCCTTGGGCGCATTCGCGCTCCTCATCGGTCTCGTACGGTACATCGATGAACTTGGCACCGAGCGATTCGATCTGCTCCTTCACCGCAGGGCGCACGTCCGATGCCTCGATGACGGCGCCAAGACGCTTGGCCGTCGCAATGGCTTGCAGCCCCGCCACCCCTGCCCCCAGGATCAAGACGCGCGCGGCCTTCACCGTGCCGGCGGCTGTCATCAGCATCGGCATGAAGCGCGGATAATGATGCGCGGCCAGCAATACAGCCTTGTAGCCGGCGATGTTGGCTTGGGACGAAAGTACGTCCAGGCTTTGTGCCCGGGAAGTTCGGGGCGCGGCCTCCAGCGCAAAAGCCGTGAGGCCGCGCGCGGCCATTTTGGCGATAACGTCGTTGTTGAACGGGTTGAGCATGCCGACCAGAAGGCTGCCGCTGCTCATCAGCGCCAGTTCATCATCGGTTGGCGCGACTACCTTGAGCACCAACTGCGCGCCATAGGCTTCAGCCGCCGAGCCCAGGCGGGCACCGACAGCTTCATAGGCGCTGTCCGGAATGCTGGCACTGACCCCAGCGCCTTGCTGGACCGTAACCTGATGACCCTGACCTATCAGTTTCTTGATGGTTTCAGGCGTCGCGGCGACCCTTGTCTCGCCGGCCTGCGTCTCGAGCGGAACACCAATGTGCACGACTATTTCTCCTGCGATGACCTTTTTTATATTTGTGAGGCC